>NZ_ATNI01000077.1:0-38119 GCF_000511705.1 Thermus sp. NMX2.A1 | reverse complement strand
ATCCAGAGATCCAGCACGATAAAGAGGAACATCCCCAGGCTCACCCCCACGTTGGCCTGGAAAAAGGCCAGGTCCACCCGGCTTAGATCCTCGGGGCTCACCAGGCGGTGCTCGTAGAAGAGGAGCCCTCCCACCAAAAGGAGGCCTACAAAGTAGAGGCTTCCCGCCCCGTAGCTAAGGCCGGCCAGGAGGAAGGCCAGCCAGGCGGTAAGGTGGGTGGCCCGGGCAATCCAGAGGGACAAGGGGATGCCGAAGCGGGCCGGGATGCTCTTTACCCCGTAAGCGCGGTCGAAGGTGTAGTCCTGCGTGGCGTAGAGGATGTCGAATCCGGCGATCCAAAGCCCCACCCCTGCCCAGAGCCAGTAGGCGGTGGGGTGGAAGCTTCCCGTGACGGCGATCCAGCCACCTGCGGCGGCAGCCCCGATGGTGAGGCCCAGCACGTAGTGGCAAAGCCAGGTGAAGCGCTTGGTGTAGCTGTAGATGGTGAGGAAGAAGACCGCCACCGGAAGGAGACGGGTGGTGAGGGGATTAAGGGATAGCCCGGCGAGGGTCAACAGGAGGAGGCCCACCAGGGCCAAAAAAAGGGTTTCCCAGGGTTTGACCAGCCCTTTGGGCAGATGCCGGTTCTGGGTCCTGGGGTTTAAGGCGTCGATCTTCCAGTCTATGAGGCGGTTTAAGGCCATGGCCATGGTCCGGGCCCCCACCATGGCCAGGGTCACCAGGAGGAAGGTGCGAAGGCCCGGCCAGCCCCCCGCCGCAAGAAGCATCCCCCCGTAGGCAAAGGGAAGGGCGAAGAGGGTGTGCTCGAAGCGGATTAGGTCTAGATAAAGCCGAAGCCGCTTCATCCCCGTCGCACCTCAAGAATCCGGTTTGTATCGTCCACCAGGACCACGGTGGGTTTGAGGTTCCTTGCCTCCTCCTCCTCAAAGATGCCGTAGGCCACCAGGATCACCAGGTCCCCTGGGCGCACCAAATGGGCGGCGGCCCCGTTGATCTGCACCACCCCTGACCCCCTCGCCCCGGGTAGGGCGTAGGTGGTGAGCCGGGCCCCGTTGGTGATGTCGTAGATGTCCACCTGTTCGTAGGGCAGGATGCCGGCGGCATCCAAAAGATCCTGGTCCACGGTGACCGAGCCCACATAGTGTAGGTCTGCGTGGGTTACCGTGGCCCGGTGGATCTTGGCGTGGAACATGACCCTTTTCACAAAGGTCAAGTTTACCCTTCGCCTCCTTCCTGAGGAAGCGTCCCCTCCACGAAGAGGGTCTTGGCGTGGGTGTAGAGCACCTGGCCGGGTGCCGCCTTCCTGGGGCGCCACACGTGCTTTTTGCGGGTGTAGTCCACGGGGACCTGGGTTTCCCCCCTGGCCTTGGAGTAGTAGGCGGCGAGCCTGGCGGCAAAGAGGAGGTCGTCAAGGGGGGGATTCTTTCCCTCTGCCTTAAGGATCACGTGGCTTCCCGGCACCCCTTGAGCGTGGAACCACAGGTCCTCGGAGTGGGCCATGCGGGTGAGGAGGTCGTTTTCCTTGGCGTTTCTGCCCACCAGGACGGGATAGCCCGAGGGGGAGGTGTACCTGAGGCCAAGCCTAGGCCCCTTTCCCTCCTTGGGTTTTCGGGAAAGGTCCAAAAGCTCCTGGAGGTCCGCCTGCCTGACCCGCTCCATCTCCCTCTCCAGGGCCTTTAGCTTCTCCTCCGTTTGCGGGATGAGCTCTAGGGCCCTTTCCGCCAGCTCCTCCAGGCGGCGGGCCCGGTCGTAAAGCTTCCTGGCGTTTTCCTGGGGGGATAGGGTGGGATCCAAGGGGATCTCCACCGGCTTGCCGTCAAACCCTTCCAGAACCGCCTTTTCCGCACCCCGGGGTACCTCCTTAAGCCGGGCCAGGAGGAGATCGGCTTTCTGCCGCAAGCTTTCCGCTTCCTCCAGGCGCTCGAGGGCCCGGTGGTAGTCGGAAAGCCTTGCCGAAAGGGTCTTCTGCTCCTGCTTTAGAGCCTCGAGGAGCGGCTTCCTCAAGGCCTCTTTCTCCTCCTCGGCCCACTTTTCCCGGAGCTCCTGGGAAAGAGCGGTGCCCAGGGAGGGATTCTCCACAAGGGCCTTTAGCGCCTCGAAAACCCTGGCCAGGCCAGCCTCGTCCAAGGGGGTTTCCGGGGTGAGGGCAGCCCTTTTGGCCAGCTCCCGCAGGAGTTCCAGCCCTATCCCATCCACGTGGCGCACCACTTCCTTAAGGGGTTTTTCCAGAAGGACCCGGAGTTCCTCCAGGGTCAGGGTCCTGGGATCCAGCTTCTCGTAAGGGGGTGGGGGCACGTAAGGCAGGCCGGGCTTCACCTGGCGGTAGCGGTTCACCTCGCGGGTGATGGGGCGATCCACCCCGAGGATAACGCCTTCTTCATCCAAAAGGATGAGGTTGGCGTTCCGCCCTGTGGCCTCGAGGACCAAGGTGGCGGGTGGGGTATCCACGAACCCCTTTTCCCCGGCAAAGCGGAAGAGGACCACCCGGTCCAGCTTGATCTGTTCCGCCTCCAGCAGGGGGCCCTTTACCCGGGCCTGGACCTGCCGCTGGAAAGGGGTCTTGGGCTCTCCCAAGAGGGTTCCCTCCTCCAGGGCCAGGCTGGGAGACGGGGGGCGGTAGCGGGCCACCAGGTTGAAGATGCGGCCCGATTGACCCTTGAGGAGGATGGCCAGGCTACCTTCCTCGGGAAAGGCCAGGCCCAGGTTTAAAGCGGGAAGCTCCTTTCGTAGCTCCCGCAGGAAGGCGTGGATCAGCAATCCTTCCATTTTCTAAAGACCACCAGAAAGGCGGTATGCCCCACCTGCTGGAAGCGAGGATGGGCCACGGGAAGCCGGATCTCCCACTCCCGCCAGGCTACCTCCAGGACCCGCTCCAACGTGAGGGGCAGGCCCTCAGCCCTCTGTACCAGCTCCAGCACCTGGGTGATGTTGGGGAGGTAGGCCACCAGGAAACGATCGGGCCTAAGAGCCCCCGTGGCCTTGGCCAGGACCTTCCAGGGTTCCATGAGGTCCAGGGCCACCCCGTGAACGCTTTCCGGCTCCAAGGAGGCTTCCTCCAGGTTGCCCAAGTGGAAGCGCACGTTTTCCACCTGCCAGAAGGCCTTCACATTGGCCTCTGCCTGGGCCAGGTGCTGGGGCCGTTTCTCGTAGCTTTCCACGAGCCCCGTGGGCCCCACTGCCCGGGCCAGGAAGAGGGTGAGTCCCCCGGAGCCCGTGCCCGCCTCGAGGACCCGCATCCCCGGGGCCAGATCCAAAAGGGTCACCATGGCGCTGGCGTCCTTGGGGTACGTGGGGGTGGCGCTACGTCGCATGTGGAGGAGGTACTCCTCCAGGGTGGGGTGGTGGACGGAAAGCTCCTCCCCCAGGTGGGTCCACACCCTTCCCCCCGGGCCGGCCTTGCGGATTTCCTCGTGAGGCACGGTGCCCCGGTGGTGGTGGAAGACTCCACCCTCCTTAAGGCGAATCAGGAAGGCTCGGCCTTTGGCGTCCTTGAGAAGAAAGAGCTCACCTTCCATCCCAAACACTTTAGCGGGCCAGGGCCCTGGAGTCCAGGACCCTCTCCAGCTCACAGGGGTTGGGAGCCCTCTGGGATCCCGCAAAGGTACGAAGGGTACCCAGAGGCCCAAGCGCAGGGCCTAGCCCCTCACACCTTGAAAAACCCTTCCACCGGCAGGACGAAGACCACCGCCCCGCCCACCTGCACCTCCACCGGCTGGGCCAGGAACGGGTCGGGGGCCTCGGAAAGGGGAAAGCCCCGGGTGACCAGGCGGGTGCGGGTGCGGCATTTTTCCCGGATCAGCTCCAGCACTTCTTGGACCCTTTCGTCCTCTACCCCGATCAGCAAGGTGGTGTTCCCCTCCCGCAGAAAGCCGCCGGTGGAGGCCAGCTTGGTGGACTGCAAGCCCCGCTCCAACAGGGCTTTGGTGAGCCCGGGGGCGTCGGTATCCTGCACGATGGCCACGATGAGCTTCATTGGCCTTCATTGTACACTGCTGGGCCTCCTTGCCCTCAGGCTTTCTGCAAGATGCCGTGCCATTCCTGCAGGCTTCTGGCCTCGGGGCCTTTTTCCCTGGCCTTCAGAATGGCCTTTAAGCTCCACCAAGCACCCTCTAAGGTGGTGATGAAGGGAAGGCCCTTTTCCACCGCCCGCCTCAACTCGGGGTGGGGGACAGGGCTGATAAGGAGGTCATATTCCCCTTCGGAGAGGGTAAAGCCCGCCTCGAGGTAGGCTTGCCGGAGTTCTTCCAGCCGACGGGCTTCCTTGGGGGGAAGCCCTTCTTGGATGAAGCGCACCCGCCCCTCTAGGGGAAGCCTCTGGCCTGCGCCCAGCTCTGCCTTGTAGTAGGCCAGGTAAGGGTCCTCGTCCAGGCCCATGCTTTCCCCGGTGGAGCGCATCTCGGGACCCAAAACCGGGATGACCCCGGGGAACTTGAGCCAGGGGATGACCACCTCTTTCACCGCGTAGTAGGGGGGTATGGGGTCCAGGTCCCGGATCCCCAGGTCCCTCAGGGTTTTCCCCACGGCGATGAGGGCGGCCAGCTTGGCCAGGGGTATCCCGATGGCTTTGGAAACGAAGGGGACGGTGCGGCTTGCCCGGGGGTTGGCCTCGAGGATGTACACCTCCTCCCCCAAAACGGCATACTGCACGTTCAAAAGGCCCTTCACCCCCAGGGCCAAGGCCAGCTTCCGGGTGTAGGCCCTGACCTTTTCCAAAGCGCCTGGGGAAAGGTGCACCGGGGGGAGCACCGTGGCGGAGTCTCCCGAGTGCACTCCAGCCCGCTCCACATGCTCCATCACCCCGGCGATCATCACCTCTTCCCCGTCGGAAAGGGCGTCCACATCCAGCTCCAAGGCCCCCTCCAGGTACCGGTCCAGGAGGATGGAGGGCTTGTCCTGAAGGGGCTCGTAGACCTCCTCCAGGTAGTGCTCTAGCTCCTCACGGCTCTGGAGGACCCGCATGGCCCGCCCCCCCAGGACGTAGCTGGGCCGGGCCAGGAGGGGGAAGCCCACCTCTTCCGCCAGCCTCAAGGCCTCCTCTGGGGTGGCGGCCACCCGGCCCTCAGGCTGAGGGATACCCAGCTCCCGGCAAAGCCGGTTGAACTCGTGGCGGTCCTCCGCCTTGTGGATGGCGGCGAAGGGAGTGCCGAGGAGCTTTACCCCGGCTTCCTCGAGGCCCTTGGCCAGCTTCAAGGGGGTTTGGCCGCCCAGGGTGGCGATGACCCCGATGGGCTTCTCATGCTCCACCAGGTTCAGGACATCCTCGAGGGTCAGGGGTTCAAAGTAAAGGCGGTCGGCGGTGTCGTAATCGGTGGACACCGTTTCGGGGTTGGAGTTCACCATGATGGTCTCGTACCCCGCCTCCTTCAGGGCCCAGACCGCATGCACCGTGGCGTAGTCGAACTCCACCCCCTGGCCGATCCTTATGGGCCCTGAGCCCAGGATCACCACCTTGGGTTTGCTGGAGGGCCAGACCTCGTCCTCCAGCTCGTAGGTGGAGTAGTGGTAGGGGGTGTAGGCCTCGAACTCCGCGGCGCAGGTGTCCACGGTCTTGTACACGGGCACCACCCCCAGGGCCTTCCGCTCCTGGCGGACCTCCTTTTCCCCCTTGCCCAGGAGCTCGCCCATGCGGGCATCGGTGAGCCCCAGGCCCTTATAGAAGCGCCAGTCCTCCCGGTCCTTGGGGGGATGAAGCTGGAGCCACCCCTCGGCCTGGACGATTTCCTGTATCTGGTACAGGAACCACGGGTCGATGCGGGTGGCCTGGTACAGGTCCTCTATGGGCATCCCCCGCCGCAGGAGCTCCATGACCGCATAGATGCGGTCGGGGTTGGGGTAGAGCTTCTTCTCCAGGTCCTCCGTGCGCACCTGGGCCAGGGCCCTGACGTCCCGTTCTAGACCCCTCAGGGCCTTCATGAGGGCTTCCTTGAAGGTGCGGCCGATGGCCATCACCTCCCCCACGGACTTCATCTGGGTGCCGAGCTCGTCCTTAAGCTCCCCCAGGGTGTTGGGGAGGTCCTTGAACTTCTCAAAGGCGAAGCGGGGGATCTTCACCACCACGTAGTCGATGGTGGGCTCAAAGGAGGCCGGGGTCTTGCGGGTGATGTCGTTGGGAAGCTCGTCCAGGCGGTAGCCCACCGCCAGAAGGGCCGCGATCTTGGCGATGGGGAAGCCCGTGGCCTTGGAGGCGAGGGCGCTGGAACGGGAGACCCGGGGGTTCATCTCGATGACCACCTGGCGGCCCGTCTTGGGGTCCACGGCGAACTGGATGTTGGAACCTCCGGTGTCTACCCCGATCTCCCGGATCACCGCCTTGGCGGCGTCCCGCATCCGTTGGTACTCCGCGTCGGAGAGGGTTTGAGCAGGGGCCACGGTGATGGAGTCCCCGGTGTGGACCCCCATGGGGTCCACGTTTTCGATGCTGGTGATGATGACCACGGTGTCCGCATGGTCCCGCATCACCTCCAGCTCAAACTCCTTCCAGCCCAAAACCGATTCCTCCACCAAGGCGGTGTGCACCGGGGAGAGGAGAAGGCCCCGGCCGAGGACCTCCCTTAGCTCGGCCTCGTTCCGGGCGATACCGCCCCCGGTGCCCCCCAGGGTAAAGGAGGGGCGGACCACCACCGGGTAGCCCACCTCGCGGGCGAAGTGGAGGCCCTCCTCCACGCTCCCCACCATCTGGCCTCGAGGCACCTCGAGGCCAATCTTGCGCATGGCCTTTTGGAACTCCTCCCGGTCCTCTCCCTTTTTGATGGCCTCGGCCTTGGCCCCGATGAGCTCCACCCCGTAGCGGGCAAGTACCCCTTCCTCGTGAAGGGCCATGGAGAGGTTCAAGGCGGTCTGCCCCCCCAAGGTGGGGAGAAGGGCATCCGGGCGCTCCTCGGCGATCACCCTTTCCAGGTATTCCAGGGTGAGGGGCTCCAGGTAGGTGCGCTCGGCCAGCTCGGGATCGGTCATGATGGTGGCGGGGTTGGAGTTCACCAGGATGGCCTCGTACCCTGCCCCCCTGAGGGCCTTCACCGCCTGGGTGCCCGAGTAGTCGAACTCCGCAGCTTGGCCGATGGTGATGGGGCCGGAACCGATGATGAGGATTTTCTTGAGGTCTCTTCTCGGCGGCATCGCGTACCCAATGGGCGAGGATAACATACTTGGCCCGGGTTGTCCAAGGAGAATGCCACTTCTTATGCAAAGTACCCGGGCTTAACTGCATAACTTTGCGCAGAGGTCCCGCCTTCGCCTGGTACAATCAAGGGTATGCGCAGGGTCAAACCCGAGGAACTCCCGGCCCTCCTGAACCAGGGGGTGAAGGTGGTGGACGTCCGCCCGGCGGACAAGCGCCATACCCCCTTGCCCTTTCCCGCGGAGTGGGTGCCCCTGGAGAAAATCCAGGCGGGGGAGCACCACCTGCCCAAGGTTCCCTTGCTCTTGGTGTGCGAAAAGGGGCTCATCAGCCAGGTGGCGGCCCTGTATCTGGAGGCGGAAGGGTACGAGGCCATGAGCCTGGAGGGCGGGTTGCAGGCCTTGACGGAGGGTAGTTAGGCCCTTAGAATGGCGGATGCTGAGCGTGGTGAGCGTAGCTCAGCTGGTTAGAGCACCGGACTGTGGATCCGGGGGTCGTGGGTTCAAGTCCCATCGCTCACCCCAATCCCGCCACCCCGCAAGGGGTGGTATTTTAAAGGGGGGCCTCGCCCTCCTTTTGCGAGGATGGCGGAACCGGTAGACGCGCCGGACTTAGGATCCGGTGGGGTAACCCGTGCGGGTTCAAGTCCCGCTCCTCGCACCACAAGGGCGGGGCCCCTTTTTGAAGCGCGAGGTGAGGCGTGGCGGAAATCCTGGAACGTTCCGGCTATCGGGTAAAGGTCCGGGTGGAGGTACCTAAGGAGAAGGTGGAGGAAAGGTACCAGGCCCTCCTTAGGGACGTGGCCAAGCGGGTGAGGATCCCGGGGTTCCGCCCGGGAAAGGCCCCCTTGAAGGTGGTGGAGGCCCGCATCGGGCGGGAAGAGCTCCTGTCCGACCTCAAGGAGCGCCTGGTGGAGGAGACCTATCCCCTTGCGGTGCAGGAGCTGGGCCTCTTGCCCGTGGCGGCGAGGGTGGTGGAGGAGGAGCTGAGCGAGGGGGAGGGTTTTCGCTACGTGGCCGAGGTGGAGAACTACCCCGAGGTGCAGCTTCCCGACTGGCGGAGCTTTGACCTCCAGGTGGCCCAGGAGGAGGTCACGGAAGAGATGGTGGACAAGGCCTTGGAGGAGCTCCGCCATCGCTACGCCGAACTGGTGCCTGTGGACCGGGAGGCCCAGGAGAAGGACCACGTCTTCGTGCGCACCGAGGAGGGGGCGGAGTTCCCCATTGACCTCTCCAAGGCCCTTCCCCACGTGCGGGAGGCCCTTTTGGGCAAGCGGGCGGGGGAGGTGGTCATGGTCCCCGTCTTGAACGAGAAGGGGGAGAAGGTGCGGGAGGTGCGCACCGAGATCCTGGAGGTGAAGACCCTCGAGCTTCCCGAGCTGGATGAGGAGTTTGCCAAGACCCTCGAGGCGGAGAGCCTGGAGGAACTGAGGGAGAAGGTGCGGGAAAGCCTAAAGCGCCAGGCGGAAGCCCGGTACCAGGAGGCGCGGGAGCGGGCCTTCCTGGAGAAGCTCGCCGAGGGGTTGGAGGCGGAAATACCCCCTTCCATGCTGGAGGCGGAGGAGCGCCACCTCCTGGAGCACCTGGCGGAGGACCTTGCCCGGCAGGGGATTCCCCTCGAGGCCTACCTCAAGGCCCTGGAGGAGAAGGGGGAGTTTGAGAAGTTCCGGGAGGAGTTGAGGCAGGAGGCCTTGAAGCGGGTGAAGCGGTCCTTGGCCAAGGAGCGCCTGGCGGAGGAGCTCAAGCCCGAGGTGAGCGAGGAGGAGTGGCAGGCCTACCTGCAGGCGGTGGCCCGCTCCTACGGAATCTCCTTGCAGGAGCTGAGGCGGGAGTTTGGGGAGAGGGGCCTTGCCCGCTTGCGGGCGGCCTACATCCAGGACAAGGCCGTGAAGGAGGCCTTGGCCAAGCTCCTGTAGGAGCGTCATGGTGGCCCAGGGGGCTTTTCCCCCTGGGCTTGCCGCTACAATGGGGACTGGTATGGTCATACCCTACGTCATAGAGCAGACCGCCCGCGGCGAGCGGGTCTACGACATCTACTCCCGGCTTCTCAAGGATCGCATCATCTTCCTGGGCACCCCCATAGACTCCCAGGTGGCCAACATCATCGTGGCCCAGCTACTTTTCCTGGATGCCCAGAATCCCAATCAGGAGATCCGCCTCTACATCAACTCCCCCGGGGGCGAGGTGGATGCCGGGCTTGCCATCTACGACACCATGCAGTTCGTCCGGGCCCCGGTTTCCACCATCGTCATCGGCATGGCGGCCAGCATGGCCGCGGTGATCCTGGCCGCCGGGGAGAAGGGCCGGCGCTACGCCCTGCCCCACTCCAAGGTGATGATCCACCAGCCCTGGGGCGGGGTCCGGGGCACGGCCAGCGACATCGCCATCCAGGCCCAGGAGATCCTGAAGGCCAAGAAGCTTTTGAACGAGATCCTGGCCAAGCACACTGGCCAGCCCCTGGAGAAGGTGGAGAAGGACACCGACCGGGACTATTACCTTTCCGCCCAGGAGGCCCTGGAGTACGGCCTGATCGACCAGGTGGTGACCCGTGAGGAAGCCTAGACCCTACTGCAGCTTTTGCGGCCTGCGTCCGCCGGAAACGGGGCGGCTTTTGGAAAGCCCCATCGCTGAGGTCTACATTTGCGAGGACTGCGTGGAGCGGGCCCAGGAGCTCTTGCGCCAGGAGAAGCGGGGGCCCAAGGGGCCAACACGCCTTCCCAAGCCCCAGGAGATCAAGGCCCACCTGGACCAGTACGTGGTGGGGCAGGAGGCGGCCAAGAGGGCCTTGAGCGTGGCCGTCTACAACCACTACAAGCGCCTCCTCCATCCGGAGGCGGAGATCGGCAAGTCCAATATCCTCCTCATCGGCCCCACGGGTACGGGTAAGACCCTCCTGGCGGAAACCCTGGCCCGTTTCCTGGATGTGCCCTTTGCCATCGCCGACGCCACCACCTTGACCGAAGCGGGGTACGTGGGGGAGGACGTGGAAAACGTCATCCTCCGCCTTCTGCAGAACGCCGACTTTGATGTGGAGCGGGCGGAGATGGGCATCGTCTACATTGACGAGATCGACAAGATCGCCCGCAAGTCGGAAAACCCCTCCTTGACCCGGGATGTTTCCGGGGAAGGGGTGCAGCAGGCTCTGTTGAAGATCATTGAGGGTACCATCGCCAACGTGCCTCCTCAGGGAGGGCGCAAGCACCCGCACCAGGAGTTCATTCCCGTGAACACCAAGAACATCCTCTTCATCCTGGGCGGGGCCTTTGAGGGGCTGGAGAACATCGTCAAGGCCCGCACCGAGCGCACCACCATTGGCTTTACCCGTGGCAAGGCCAAGGAAGCCCACGAGGAGCCCTTAGAGGTCATCCCCGAGGACTTGGTGAAGTTCGGCATGATTCCAGAGTTTGTGGGGCGGGCCCCCCTCATCGTCCAGCTTCATCCCCTTACGGAAGACGACCTGGTGCGCATCCTCACCGAGCCGAAGAACGCCTTGGTGAAGCAGTACCAGGAACTCATGCGCCTGGAGGGGATCGAGCTTCGCTTTACCCAGGCGGCCCTGAAGGAGATCGCCCGCCGGGCGCTGAAGCGGGGCACAGGGGCCCGGGGCCTTAGGGCCATCCTGGAGAAGACCATGGTGGACCTCATGTTTGAGGCCCCGGGAAGCGGGGTCCGCGAGCTGGTGATCGACCTTCCCCACCTGGACCAGCCCCTGAAGGCCCTCGAGGAGGCCAAACTCCGCCAGGCCTCTTAGGGGGCTACCCCTGGCCCAGGCGGGCCACCAGCTCCTCCTTCAGGGCGAAAAGCCGTTCGCTGAGGGAGACATGGTAGACGTGGGGGTTTACCAGGCGGCGCACCCCGGGGTCCAGGCGCTCCACGTCCCTTCGCCGCCTTTCCTGTAGCACTTCCAGGGGTAACGGCGGAAAGAGCCGCTTGCCCCGATAGGCTTCCTGCAATAGGGGCTCGAGGGTGAACTCCCCCGGGCGGAGGGTGCGGCGCTTGGTGGGGTCCGTGGGGTGGCGTAGGCAAAGGGCCTGGTTCTCCCGTACCTCCTCATCGTGGGCCGTCAAAAGGTCAGCGGTGGCCAGGCCCCGGTGATCGTATACCCGGTAGACCTTCTTGTGCCCGGGGTTCAGCACCTTCTCCAGGGAATCGGAGATCTTGATGGCCGGGGCCCAGGTGCCGTTTTCCCGGATGGCCACCAGTTTGTAGACTCCTCCCAGGGCCGGATAACCCCAGGAAACCACCATCCGGGTCCCCACCCCGTAGACCAGGCGCTTGAGGAGGCGGTCCGGGTCCACCCCGTAGCGGGGGGCCTCCTCCTGAATCTGGCTTTTGATCTGCCAGATGACCAGCTCGTCCAGGTCCCCGGAAAGGACGATGAGGGTGTCGGGGAAGCCCGCCTTGTCCAGCTCCCTGGCCACCTGTATGGCCAGGTAAGCGAGGTCCCCGGAGTCTATGCGCACCCCCACCGGTTTGTGCCCCTTGCGCCGCAACCGCTCAAAGACCCGGACGGCGTTGGGAAGACCCGAGTCCAAGGTGTCCACGGTATCCAAAAGGAGGATGGTGTCGTCGGGGAAGACCTCGGCGAAGGCCTGGAAGGCCTCCTCCTCGGAGTGGCCCAGGGCCAGGAAGGCCTGGACCATGCTGTGGGCATGGGTACCCGAGGAGGGAAGCCCGAGGAGGTGGGAAAGGCTCACGGCGCTGGACCGGTTGGCCCCCCCGATGAGGCTCGCCCGGGTGGCGGCCTCCCCTCCCTTGGCGGGGGCGCGGCGGAGGCCGAATTCCAGCACCAGGGCCTCCCCCGCGGCTTCCCGCACCCGGCTCGCCTTGGTGGCGATGAGGGTTTCGTAGTTGATGCGGTTTAAGAGGGCGGTTTCCAGGAGCTGGGCCTGCAGGAGGGGGCCTTCCACGCTGATGAGGGGCACCTGGGGGTGGGCCACCCGGCCCTCGGGAAGGGCCCTAAGGGTCAGGCCCTGGAAGCCCCCTATCCCCTTTAGGTAGCGCAGGTAGTCTTCGGCGAAAAGGGGTTTCCCGCTCCGGCTTTTCAGGGCGCTCAGGGCGGCGAGCTCCTCCTCGCCGAAGCGGGCTTCCTCCATCCAGGTCAGGAGGGGATCTAGCCCGGCGAAGATGGTGTAACCCGCCTGGTGGGCTCCGTAGTCGGGGTTCTTGCGGTAGAAGGCTTCAAAGAGGGCCTCCTTCTCGTGAAGGCCAAGCCTAAAGTAAACCTGGCCCATGGTGAGCTGGTAAAGGTCCGTGTAGAGGATGCCGAAGGGGTCCATGGGCCTAGCATAGCCCGCCTTTTTTCGCTACACTAGCGGGATATGGTGGAGGTCCACACCTGTAGCCCTGGTTGCCGCCACCACCTCGGAGGGGCGGGGTTTGGGGATGCCCCCTTGGTGCGGCTGGGTTACAACAAGGAGGCCCGGGCGGAGAAGTTCCCTTACCTCAAGGCCCTCTTGCAGAGACCCCTGGTCTTTGACGGGGCCATGGGTACCGAGCTGCAAAAGCGCCACCTCACCCCGGAGGACTACGGGGGAGAGGCCTACTACGGTTGCCCCGAGGTGCTGAACCTAACCCGCCCCGAGGTGATCCAGGAGATCCACCGGGCGTACCTCGAGGCCGGGGCGGAGGTGATCGAGACCAACACCTTCGGTGCTCTGCGCCATGTGCTGGCCGAGTACGGTTTGGGCGAGAAGGCGGAGGAGCTGGCCTACCTGGGGGCCAGGATCGCCAAGGAGGTGGCCGAGCCCTACGGGGCCTTCGTGGCAGGGGCCTTGGGGCCGGGCACCAAGCTCATCTCCCTGGGACAGATCTCCTGGGATGAGCTTTTTACCGCCTATAAGGAGGCGGTGCGGGGGCTTCTTCGGGGCGGGGTGGACCTGATCCTTCTGGAAACCGCCCAGGACATCCTGCAGGTGCGCTGTGCGGTCCTGGCAGCCCGGGAGGCCATGGCCGAGGTGGGCAGGGAAGTGCCCTTGCAGGTCCAGGTGACCATGGAGGCCACGGGCACCATGCTGGTGGGCACCGACGAGCAGGCGGCCCTGGCGGCGTTGGAGAGCCTGCCCATCGATGTGGTGGGCATGAACTGCGCCACGGGCCCCGACCTCATGGACGCCAAGATCCGCTACTTCGCCGAGAACGCCACCCGCTTCGTGAGCTGCCTGCCCAACGCCGGCCTGCCCCGGAACGAGGGGGGGAAGGTGGTCTACGACCTCACCCCGGAGGAGCTGGCCAAGTGGCACCTCAAGTTCGTGACCGAGTACGGGGTGAACGCCGTGGGGGGGTGTTGCGGCACGGGGCCGGAGCACATCCGCAAGGTGGCGGAGGTGGTGAAGGGAAAACCTGCTCCCAAGCGAAAGGAAACCTTCCCCCCCCAGGTGGCCTCCCTCTATCAGGCGGTTCCCCTCCGCCAGGAGGCAAGCGTTTTCCTGGTGGGGGAGCGCTTGAACGCCACGGGGAGCAAACGGTTTCGGGAGATGCTCTTTGCCCGGGACCTCGAGGGCATCCTGGCCCTGGCCCGGGAGCAAGTGGAGGAGGGGGCCCACGCCCTGGACCTCTCCGTGGCCTGGACGGGAAGGGATGAGCTTCAGGACCTCGCCTGGCTCCTTCCTCACTTGGCCACCGCGGTCACCGTGCCCTTCATGGTGGACTCCACCTCCCCTTCGGCCATGGAGTTCGCCCTTAAACATCTTCCGGGCCGGGTCCTTTTGAACTCCGCTAACCTCGAGGACGGCCTGGAGAAGTTTGACCGGGTGGCCTCCCTGGCCAAGGCCCACGGGGCGGCCTTGGTGGTCCTCACCATCGACGAAAAGGGCATGGCCAAAACCCAGGAGGAGAAGGTGCGGGTGGCCTTGCGCATGTACGAGCGCCTCACCGAGCACCACGGTTTCCGCCCGGAGGACCTCCTCTTTGACCTCCTCACCTTCCCCATCACGCAAGGGGACGAGGAAAGCCGCCCTTTGGCCAGGGAAACCCTTTTGGCCATGGAGGAGCTAAGGGAGAGGCTTCCCGGGGTGGGGTTCATCCTGGGGGTGTCCAACGTGTCCTTCGGCCTGAAGCCTAGGGCCAGGCGGGTTCTCAACTCGGTCTTCCTGGACGAAGCCCGTAAGAAGGGTCTTACCGCCGCCATTGTGGATGCGGGCAAGATCCTTCCCATAAACCAGATTCCCGAGGAGGCCTATGCCCTGGCCCTGGACCTGATCTATGACCGGAGGCGGGAGGGATTTGACCCCCTCTTGGCCTTCATGGGCTACTTTGAAACCCACCGGGAGGACCCGGCCCTCAAGGAGGATGCCTTCCAGGCTCTGCCCGTTCTGGAGAGGCTGAAGCGCCGGGTGGTGGAGGGGAGGAAAGGGGGCCTCGAGGCGGATCTGGACGAGGCCTTGCGGGAAGGCCATAAACCCCTGGACCTCATCAACGGGCCCCTTCTTTCGGGCATGAAGGAGGTGGGGGAGCTTTTCGGGGCAGGAAAGATGCAGCTTCCCTTTGTCCTCCAGGCTGCTGAGGTGATGAAGCGGGCAGTGGCCCACCTCGAGCCCCACATGGAGCGGCGGGGCGAGGGCCGGGGCAAGATGGTCTTGGCCACGGTGAAGGGGGATGTGCACGATATCGGCAAGAACCTGGTGGATATCATCCTCACCAACAACGGCTACCAGGTGATCAACCTGGGCATCAAGGTGCCCATTGAGGAGATCCTGAAGGCGGTGGAGGAGCACAAGCCCCATGCGGTGGGCATGTCCGGCCTCCTGGTCAAGAGCACCGTGGTCATGAAGGAGAACCTGGAGTACATGCGGGATAGGGGGTATACCCTGCCGGTGATCCTGGGGGGGGCGGGCCCTCACCCGCTCCTATGTGGAGGAGCTTAAGGCCATCTACCCCAACGTCTACTACGCGGAGGATGCCTTCGAAGGCCTTAGGCTCATGGAAGCCCTCACCAGCGGGGAGGCCACCTCGGTGAGGAAGGAGGCCCAAAAGCCCAGGGTGGAGGCTCCCAAGGCGGTACCCAAGGCGAAGCCTGTGGGGGAGGCTCCTTCCGTTCCCCGCCCCCCCTTCTTCGGGGTGCGGGTGGAGGAGAATCTGGACCTGGCCACCATCGCCCACTATGTGAACAAGCTGGCCCTTTTCCGCGGCCAGTGGGGGTATAGCCGCAGGGGCCTCACCCGGGAAGAGTGGCAGGCTTTGGTGGAGCGGGAAGCGGAGCCGGTCTTCCGGAGGCTGCTTAGGGAGGCCATGGAGGAGGGGTGGCTCAGGCCCAAGGTCCTCTACGGCTTCTTTCCCGTGGCCCGGGAAGGGGAGGAGCTTTTGGTGTTCTCCCCCGAGACCGGGGAGGTTTTGGAACGCTTTGCCTTCCCCCGGCAGAAGGGCGGGGGCCTCAGCCTGGTGGACTACTTCCGTCCCCGCTTCGCTCCTCCTTTGGGGGATGAAGAAAGGTGGCTTCCCGCCTATGAAGCGGGGGCCAGGGATGTCCTGGGGGTGCAGCTCGTAACCATGGGGGAGGAGCCTTCCAGGAAGGCCAAGGCGCTTTTTGAGGCTGGAGCCTACCAGGATTACCTTTTCGTGCATGGCTTCAGCGTGGAGATGACCGAGGCCCTGGCGGAGTACTGGCACAAAAGGATGCGCCAGATGTGGGGCATCGCCGGGAAGGATGCCACCGAGATCCGCAAGCTCTTCCAGCAGGGCTACCAGGGAGCCCGCTACTCCTTTGGTTATCCCGCCTGCCCGGACCTGGCGGACCAGGCTAAGCTGGACCGGCTCATGGACTTCAGCAGGGTTGGGGTGCGCCTCACGGAGAACTTCCAGCTAGATCCTGAGCACAGCACCAGCGCCATCGTGGTGCACCACCCCGAGGCGCGGTATTTCAACGTGGATTAAAGGGGAGCCTGCTCCCGGCCTTGAGGTAGGCCTCCCTGGGGAAGCGGAATCTGGCCATCCCCCCAAGCCCGGTATACTTGGCCCCGTGCTGGGCCTTTACCACGCCGCCCGGAGCCTGGGCCTACGGCCAGCCCTGCTGGAATCCTTGGGGATAAGGGCGCCCTTTTCCCGGCTTTCCCTTTTGGGCTTAAGGCCAGTGCACCGCCTCGAGGTGTGGGAGGGCTGGCTTTACCTGGATGGGAGGCGGGTGGGAGAGGCCCTGGACATCTTCGCCTACCTGGAGAAAGGCCTGGGGAGAGGGTATTTTCCTGCCTGGATAGGGTTTTTCACCTACGAGTTTGCCCGGCACCTGGGCCTCTCCACCCACAAGCCTCTTCCTGGCCTTCCCGAGGCTGCTTTTTTCTACTACCCCGAGGGATTCGCCCTCCTCGAGGGGCGGCTTCTGGAAACCCCTTCCTTTCCCTTGAGGCCCCTTCCCTACAACCCCCCTCCCTTGCCCCACCACCCCTTGGCGTCCGACTTTCCCAGGGAGGCTTTCCTAAAGGGGGTGCTTTCAGTCCAGGAGAGGATCCGGGCCGGGGTGGTCTACCAGGTGAACCTCTCCCACCGTTTCCGGCTCCTCGGGAGTGTGGATCCCCTCCTCCTCTACGCCCGCCTCCGCTCCTTAAACCCTTCCCCTTTCATGGGGCTTGTGGAGGGGGAGGGATGGGCGGTGGTTTCGGGTAGCCCGGAGAGGCTTTTTAAAAAGGTGGGTAGCCGGGTCCTGGCCCGGCCCATTGCGGGAACCCGGCCCCGGGGGAAGACGGAGGCGGAGGATCTGGCTTTGGAAAAGGACCTCCTTGCCTCCCCCAAGGAGTGGGCCGAGCACGCCATGCTGGTGGATCTTCTCCGCAACGACCTGGCCAGGGTGGCCCTGCCGGGCACGGTGAGGGTGCAGGAGCTTTTCACCGTGGAGCGCTACGCCCACGTGATGCACCTGGTTTCCCAGGTGGAAGGCTACACCCGGGCCTCCCTGGGCCAGGTCTTCGCCAGCTTATTCCCGGGAGGCACCATCACCGGAGCTCCTAAGGGAACGGTGATGGAGGCCATACGGGAGCTGGAGCCTGTGCCAAGGGGGGCTTACACGGGAAGCCTGGGGTACGTGTCGGGTCGGGGGGTGGATTTCAACATCCTCATCCGCTCCTTCCAGAGGGTGGGGGAGGAGGTGTATTTCTCTGCGGGGGCGGGCATCGTCATCGCCTCGGAAGCGGAAGCGGAGTACCAGGAAACCCTCTACAAGGCGGAAAGCCTCCTTCTGGCCCTGAACCGGGGCCGGCCTGGGGTCAAGCCTTTGCCTCCCAAGCCCATGGCTTCCTGGGTCCCGCCCCCTCCTCCAAGGAGGGTGAGGGCCCGGGTGCTTTTCCTGGAAAACCGCGATTCCTTCAGCTACAACCTGGTGGACTACCTGCGGGCCCTGGGGGCGGAGGTGGCCGTGGTAGACCAGGAGGAGCCTCCGAACCTCCGGGGATTCAGCCACCTGGTGGTGGGGCCAGGGCCCAAGGACCCCTTTACGGCGGGAAGGGTCTTGGAGTGGACCCGAAGGGCCCTGGAGGAGGGTGTTCCCTTCCTCGGGGTTTGCCTGGGCCACCAGGCCCTGGGGGTGGCCCTGGGGGCTGAACTCTACCGGGAAGCCCCCGTGCACGGGGAGGCCCATGCCATCCACCACCGGGGAGAAGGCCTCTTTCGGGGCCTGCCCAACCCCCTTCCCTTTGCCCGCTACCACTCCTTGGCCATAAGAAACCTTCCCAGAGGGGTGCGCCTCCTGGCCTGGACGGAAGATGGGGTGCCCATGGCCATCTGGGATGGCAGGCGGGCCTACGGCGTGCAGTTCCATCCGGAGAGTATCCTTTCCCCATGGGGGATGGAGCTTCTGGCGCGGTTCTTGGAGGAGGCATGAGGCAGGTCCTCCTGAAGGGGGTGCCCTTCCGCGAACCCTTGCCCGAGGGCTTTTTGTACCACGGGATGAGCGTCTTCACCACCTTGCGGGTGGAAAGGGGCCGACCCCTTTGGCTGGAGGAGCATCTTTTTCGCCTGCGCCGGCATGCTTTGGCCTTGGGGCTTCCCTACCCAGGGAATGAAGTGTTTTTGAAGGACCTCGAGGCCCTGGCCAAGGAGTTCGCCCACCTTCCCTGTTTCCGCCTCCGCTTCACCGTGGGGGAGGGGGTGTGGCTTTCCGAGGCCCGTCCCTACTCGCCACCTCCCTTGACCGCTTACGAGGAGGGGGTTCGGGTTCTCCTCACCCCTTACCGGGTGCATCCGGACCTTTGCCGCTTCAAGACCGGAAACTACCTGCCCTACCGCCTGGCCCAGAAGGAAGCGGAAGGGCAGGGAGCCTTTGAAGGGCTTTTGCAGGACAGCGAGGGGTACGTGGTGGATGGAAGCCGCACCAGCCCCCTTCTTTACCGGGAGGGAGCGCTCTTCCTCCTGGAGGGGGGCCTCGAGGGCATCACCCGGGAAAAGGTGGCCCGGGTAGCCCGGGAGCTGGGCCTTCGGGTGGAGCGGGCGCGGCTTTACCCCTGGGAGCTTCCCCTGGCCGCGCCCCCTCCTCTTCCCCCCCACCAGGCCCTGCGCCGCCGGGGAGGAGAGCGGGAGGGAGCGAAGGGGGTGTTGCTCCTGGCGGGAAGCGGGGTGGGGCTTTTGCCCGTGGGGCCGGCCCCCAGGGAGCTCCTTCCCCTGGTGGAGCGCTTCCTTCCCGCCTGCTATACTGAATAGCGGTACCTCCAGCCCATGGCCATGGGCTGGTGCCCTTTTTACACGGAGGGAAGGAATGAAGAAGCCGGTTTACCTCACCCCAGAAGGCTTTAGGCGCCTTCAGGAGGAGCTGCATCACCTGAAGACCACCAAGCGGCAGGAGATTTCCGCCGACTTTGAACAGGCCCTGGAGGAAGGGGATTTAAGGGAGAACGCCGGTTACGACGAGGCGCGCCGGGCCATGTGGCAGAACGAGGCCCGCATTGCCCAGCTGGAAGACCTCTTGGCCCGGGCGGTGGTGGTGGAGGGGAACGGCTCCTACGACCAGGTGGCCCTGGGCTGCCAGGTGGAGCTGGAAACCGAATCCGGGGAAAGGCTTTCGTTGGCCATCGTGGGTAGCCACGAGGCGGATATCTTCAGCGGCAAGATCTCGGACGAGTCCCCCCTTGGCCAGGCCCTTTTGGGTAAGAAGGTGGGGGACGTGGTGGAGATAAGGGGCAAGAAGGGAGCCCAGGTCTACACCATCCTGGAGATCAAGCCCCTATAGTTCGGCGGTAAGCGCAGGTGTGGCCTTGAGGGGGCCTAGGGCCTCTTCCGCATGGTGTTTCAAGGCTAGGAATAGCCTTTCCAGGGGAGCTTCTTCCAGGTAGGAAAGGGCCTCGCTACCCGGAAGATGGAGGATGGCCCTGAGGGCCTCCACGCCTTTTTCCCCCAGGTAGATGCCCTCCTCCCCGTACGGGCCGGACCCGTGAACCAGGCGGCCTGCCTTCAGATATAGGCCAGGCCCCAGGAGGTGTGGGCTTAAGCCCCCGGCCTTCACCACCCGCCATCCCGCCCATACCAGGGGCAGAAGGGGCCTGGGGTGCTTGGCGATGCCCCTCAGGCCGGAGATGAAGACCGGGTAGATCCTGGGGGCGGCCTCCGGGGAGGCCAGGCGGTAGGAGAGCTCCGCCAGAAAAGAGGCCAGAAGGAAGCGCCTGGGTTCCTCCAGGCCGTGTAGCCTCCCGAGGAGCTCCGCCTGGGTAAGGGTGGGAAGGCCCTCCCCCTTGGTGTAAAGCTGGAAGCGCACATGGTGGAACAGGGAGAGTCTGCCCGAGCGCCCCGAAGGGCGCACCCCCTTGCGGGCCACGGCTTCCAGGCTTCCCTTGGGAGTGAGGAACCGCAAAAGGAGGTCCCCTTGAAGCAGGGCCTTCCGGCCCACCACAATGCCTTCCTCCAGGCGGTACCGCTCCACCATTCCAGTGTATGCTGAGAGTATGGAACGGAGCCTGCGCGACATCCTGGAATGGGTGGTTTTGGGCCTCTTGGTGGTGGTGGGGGTGCTTTTGGCCCTCTGGGTGGGGGGATGGGTCTTCACCTTCTTGGGCCGGGTGCTTCTGGCCCTTTCCGGCCTCATCTGGGAGCTTTTGCGGTTCGCCATCCCCTTGCTGGTCCTGGCGGCCATCGGCTACGGGGTGGTTTATCTATTGCAGAAGCGCACCGCATAGGCTAGCGGCTCGAGGAAAGCCTGGGGATAACCCGGAATAAGCGCCCAGCCTCCGTTTAAGGGGCTGGGCTTATCCTTAGGGTGTTTTATACCCTTGACGGAGGAGATGTGGGGGGTGTAGGCTTTCCCCCAATAGAAGGGAGGGAGCATGGACCGCAGGTTTCTGCTGAGGTTAGGAGCTTTTCTGGGGGCGGGTTCCCTGCTGGGGGCCCGGGCCAACGAGCGGGTGGCCTACAAGGACTTCAAGAAGGAAACCCCTGTGGCTGTGGTTTACCACCTGGACTTCGGGGATCCCAACCGCTTTGGACAGATGTTGACCAATATCAGCAACCACCTGTCCGTGTACGACAACGACCCCTTCAAGATCAAGATCGTGGTGGTGGCCCATGGAGCCGGGGTGCAGTTTTTCCTCAAGGATCTTGAGGGTACCCCCTGGGCCTCGGCCCAGTACGACCGGGAGGCCCTGTTCAGCCGGGTGAAGCAACTTGCCCAGCTTGGAGTGGAGTACTACCTCTGCGAGATCACCTTTAGCCGGAACAACATTCCCAAGGACAAACTTCGTCCGGATGAGTTCCTCAAGTGGGTGCCTTCCGGGGTGGGGGCTTTGGGAGAACTTCAGGCCAAGGGGTACGCGTACATCAAGGTAGGCTGAACCTGAAAGGACCTGCATGGGTGCGTATAATGCCCCCATGCGGGTTCTCTTCATCGGCGACGTGATGGCCGAGCCCGGCCTGAGGGCGGTGAGCCTCCACCTGCCGGACATCCGGGACCAGTACGACCTGGTCATAGCCAACGGGGAGAACGCCGCCCGGGGTAAGGGTCTGGACCGGCGTTCCTACCGCCTCCTACGCGAGGCGGGGGTGGACCTGGTGTCCCTGGGAAACCACGCTTGGGATCACAAGGAGGTCTACGAGCTCTTGGAACGGGAGCCCGTGGTGCGGGCCCTCAACTACCCTCCTGGCACCCCAGGGCGGGGGTGGTGGCGGCTTAGCGCAGGTGGGGAGAGCCTTCTCTTCGTGCAGGTGATGGGCCGGATCTTCATGGATCCCCTGGACGATCCCTTCCGCACCCTGGATGCCCTTTTAGCCCAGGAGAAGGCGGATTACATTCTGGTGGAGGTGCATGCCGAGGCCACCAGCGAGAAGATGGCCCTGGCCCACTACCTGGATGGGCGGGTCACGGCCGTGCTGGGCACCCACACCCATGTGCCCACCCTGGATGCCATGCGCCTGCCGAAGGGCACCCTGTACCAGACCGACGTGGGCATGACCGGCACGTATGCATCCATCATCGGCGGGGAGGTGGAGACCTTCCTGGCCCGCTTCCTTACGGGCAGGCCCCAGCCTTTTCGGGCTGCCCAGGGAAGGGCGCGCTTCCACGCCACCGAGCTGGTTGTGGAGGGCGGCAAAGGGGTTTCCATAGGCCCTTACGTGTGGGAGGAGCCGTGAAGCCTGCGAAGGAGGATACCTTTGACCTTTTGCGGGCGGAGGTGGACCTTTTAGGCCGCCTTCTGGGCGAGGCCATCCGGGCGGTTTCGGGGGAGCGTTTTTTCGCCTTGGTGGAGGAGGTGCGCCTCCTATCCAAGGCCCGACGACAGGGGGACGAAGGAGCGAGGGCCACCCTTTTGAAGCGGGTGGAGGGGCTTTCCCTCGAGGAGGCCGAGGCCCTGGTGCGGGCCTTTACCCATTACTTCCACCTGGTGAACCTGGCGGAGGAGAGGCACCGGGTACGGGTGAACCGCCTTAGGGCCCAGGCGGAAACCCCGGAGAGCCCGAGGCCCGAGGGCTTCTTGGCCCTGGCCAGGGCCTTGAAGGAAAGGGGGCTTTCCCTGGAGGAGGTGGAGGCCCACCTGAACCGCCTGGAGCTATGGCTCACCTTTACTGCCCATCCTACAGAGACCCGCAGGCGAACCCTAAGGCACCATCTGGAAAAGTTACAGGAGGAGCTGGAGGCCCAAGACCGTTCCCGCTTGGCGGCTAGGGTGGCCCTGCTCTATGCCACCGAGGAGGTGCGCAAGGCCAGGCCCACGGTGGAGGACGAGATTAAGGGCGGGCTTTACTACCTGCCTACCACCCTCTGGCAGGCGGTACCCCGGGTGGTGGAGGGCCTCGAGGCCGCCCTGGAGAAGGTCTATGGCAGGCGGCCCCGCCTGAAGAGCCCGGTGCGCTTCAGGAGCTGGATCGGAGGGGACCGGGATGGCAACCCCTTCGTCACCCCTGAGGTGACCGCCTTTGCCGCCCGGTATGCCCGCCAGGTGGCCCGGGAGCGATTTTTGCTGGAACTGGAAAACCTGGTGCGGGACCTTTCCCTTTCCGAAACTAAAGTTCCCGTGCCCAGGGGGGTGCGGGAGGGAGGGGAGGGAACGGAGCGCTTCCCCGGGGAGCCCTACCGGCGGTTCTTCGCCAGGCTTTATACCCGCCTGGAGAAGGGTGAGGCGAGCACGGAGGAGCTTTTGCGGGCCCTGAGGGTGGCGGAGGAGGGCCTGGCCTCCGTGGGCCTGGAACAGGTGGCGGCCTCCTTCCTCCGTCCCCTCGAGGCCCGCCTTTTCGCCTTCGGCCTGGAGCTTGCGCCCTTGGACCTGAGGGAGGAGTCCGGGAAACTCCTGGAGGCAGCGGCGGAACTCCTCAGGGTTGGGGGGGTCCACCCCGATTTCCTTTCCTTGCCCCCCGAGGCCCAGGAGGCCCTCCTCACCGAGGAGCTGAGAAGCGCCCGTCCCCTCCTGCCCGTGGGCCATGAGCCCCAGGGGGAGGCCCTGCGGGTGGCGCTAGGGGCCTTTCGGGCCTGGCGGGACAAGGGGGCCCACGTGGTGTCCATGACCCACCACCCCGGGGATCTCCTTGCCGTGTTCCTTCTCGCCCGGGAGGTGGGGCTTTACCGGCCGGGAGCCCCTTTGCCCCTGGATGTGGTGCCCCTCTTTGAGACCCTCGAGGACCTCCACCGGGCCCCGGAGGTACTCACCCGCCTTCTGCAAAACCCCGTCTTCCTGGCCCACGCCCGGGGCCGGGGCGGGGTGGAGATTATGATCGGGTACTCCGACTCCAATAAGGATGCTGGCTTCCTGGCTGCCAACCTGGCCCTTTACGAGGCCCAGGAGGCCTTGGCCAAGGTGGGGCAGAGCTTCGGCCTGCCGGTTTTCTTCTTCCACGGCCGGGGTACCTCCACCGCCCGGGGTGGGGGGCCTGCAGGCCGGGCCATCGCCAGCCTGCCCCCCAGGAGCGTGGGGCACCGCATCCGCCTCACGGAGCAGGGGGAGGCCCTGGCGGACCGCTACAGCCATCCTGAGCTGGCCGTGCGCCACCTGGAGCAACTTCTCTTTCACTTCGCCCAGGCGGCCTTGGGCGAGGGGGTGGAGCCCAGACCTGAGTGGCGGGAGGCTTTGTGGCAGGCGGGGGAGGAAAGCATGCGCCGCTACCGGGCCCTTTTGGCCCAGGAGGGTTTCTTCCCCTTTTTCGAGGCCTTTACCCCCATCCGGGAGATCGGGGAACTCCCCATCGCCAGCCGCCCTGTGTACCGCCACGGCCGGGTGCGGGAGATCCGCGACCTCAGGGCCATTCCCTGGGTGATGGCCTGGACCCAGGTGCGCCTACTCCTGCCCGGCTGGTACGGGCTTACGGCCCTGGAGGCCTTGCCCCTGGATCTTCTCAGGCGGATGTACCGGGAGTGGCCCTTCTTCGCCACCACCTTGGAGAATGCCGCCATGGCCTTGGCCAAGGCGGACCTGGGGGTGGCGGAGCTTTACCTGCGCCTGGTTCCGGAAAAGCTACACCCCCTCTTCCACGGCCTTGCCCAGGAGTACCAAAAGACGGTGACGCTTCTGGAAAGCATCTTCCAGGCCCCCCTCCTTCACAACCAGAGGACCTTGGAAAGGCAGATCGCCTTGCGCAACCCCTACGTGGACCCCATCAACTTCGTGCAGGTGGAGCTTCTCCGCCGCTACCGCGCTCCTGGGGGCCGGGAGGATGAGGCCTTGAAGAAGGCCCTTCTCCTCTCCATCCTGGGGGTGGCGGCGGGCCTTAGGAATGCGGGTTAAGATGGAGGCCGATGGAGCTTGGCCAGCATCCTGACCAGCGGGTGGGCGTTTTCGTGGACACCCAGAACCTTTACCACTCCGCTCGGGACTACTACGAGCGCAACGTGAACTTTGAGAGCCTCCTGCGCTTTGCCGTGGGGGGAAGGCGTCTGGTGCGGGCCACCGCCTACGTGGTGGAAAAGGAGGGGGACACCTCCGCCTGGCCCTTCATCTACAAGCTTTCCACCATCGGCTACCGGGTGCGGCGCATGTACCTCACGGTGAAGGAGCTGGGTGAGGGCGGCAAGCCCATCTACGAGGGGAACTGGGACATGGGCATCGCCGCGGACATGGTGAGGCTTATGCCTCACCTGGACGTGGTGGTCCTGGGAAGCGGGGATGGGGATTTTGTGGAGATCCTCGAGGTCCTCATGGAACGGGGCATCCGGGTGGAGGTGATCGCCTTCCGGGAGACCACCGCCCAGAAGCTCATCGATGCCGTGGACCGCTTCGTGCACCTTCCCGATATCCCCAATGCCTTTATGGAGCCCAGGAACACCGAGCGATGAGCCTCGAGGCCTACGACTACTTCCTGCCCGAAGAACTCATCGCCCAGGAGGGGGTGGAACCCCGGGATAGGGCCCGGATGCTGGTGGTCCATCGGGAAGGGCCTTTTCGTGCCGAGCACCGCCAGGTCAGGGACCTTCCCGAATACCTTCGCCCGGGGGATGTGCTGGTGTTTAACGAGAGCAAGGTGATCCCCGCCCGCCTCTTGGCCCAAAGGCCCACGGGGGGAAGGGTGGAGGTGCTTCTGGTGCGGGAACGGACTCCGGGGCTTTGGGAAGCCCTGGTGGGGCCCGGCCGCAAGGCCAAGCCCGGCACCAGGCTCCGCTTTCTATCTCCCCGGGACCTCCGCGTGGTTCCGGACCTCGAGGCGGAGGTGGTGGGGGTGGAGGAGGATGGGGTGCGGCTTCTCCGCTTCCAGGGGGATCTGATGGCCCACCTGGAGGAGGTGGGGGAGGTGCCCCTGCCCCCCTACATCAAGGCCAGAATCCCTCCGGAACGCTACCAGACCGTGTACGCCAGGCGCCCGGGCTCCGTGGCCGCCCCCACTGCTGGGCTCCACTTCACCCCGGAGCTTCTGGCCCGCCTGAGGGGCATGGGGGTGGAGCTCCGCTTCCTGACCCTGCACGTGGGCCCCGGCACCTTCCGCCCGGTGAAGGGGGATCCCGAGAAGCACGAGATGCACCCTGAGCCCTACGAAATCCCTGAGGAAACCGCAGAAGCCATCAACCGGGCCAAGAAGGAGGGCCGGAGGGTGGTGGCGGTGGGCACCACCGTGGTCCGGGCCCTGGAGAGCGCCTTCCGGGAGGGGATAGGGGTGGTGCCGGGGATGGGGGAGACCCGGCTTTTCATCCGCCCGCCCTATGCCTTCCAGGTCATAGACGCTCTTTTCACCAACTTCCACCTGCCCCGTTCCACCCTGCTCATGCTGGTGGCCGCCTTCCTGGGCTACGAAAAGACCATGGAGGCGTACCGGCTTGCGGTGGCGGAGCGGTACCGGTTTTACTCTTTGGGGGACGCTATGCTTATCCTCTGAGCAACGCCTTCAGCCAGTCCCTGGCCTCCTGTGGGCCAAGGACAAGGGGTTTGCGACTTCGGTGGAACCAGGCGAGGAGTTCTTGGGCTTCCCTTTGGCTTGGCCCTTGCCCCTGGGCCTCGAGGAGGATCTTGTGGTCCCCATCCGCCAGCCACACCATGCCCACCACTTCCCCCTCCACCTCGGTTCCCGGGGAAAGGGGAGGTCCCAGGAAGACCGCATCCACCTCCTCCCCGTCGGCGGGGTTGATGAGGCCAGGGATGAGGCCATAGTTCACCGGCGCCGGCTGGTCCACGGCCACCAGGGCCAGGTGCCCTTCCTTCCAGGCATAGCGGAAGGGGCTCCCTTTGCTCCACTCCACCACCATGCGAAGCCGCATCATCCCAGATCCAAGAGGAGCCGGGCCACCGAGAGGTAGATGAGGAGGCCCGAGATATCGGAAAGGGTGGCCACCAGGGGATTGGAAACCAAGGCCGGGTCCACGCCAAGGCGCCTTAACACCACGGGGAGCATGGCCCCCACCAGGTTGGCGAAGAGCACCAGGAGGAAAAGGGCCAAGCCCACCGCCGGGGCCAAGGCGGCGTGCCCGTCCAGAAAAACCTTGCCCAGGAGCAAAGCGGCCAGGGTGAGGCCGAGAAGGCTACCCACCAGGGTTTCCTTGGCCATTACCCGGCGCCAGTCCCTGAGGTCCAGGTCCCGGGTGGCCAGGGCCCGGATGATGAGGGTGGCGGACTGGTTGCCGGTATTGCCCCCCGTGCCCAGGAGTACAGGCACATAGAAGGCCAAGGCGGTGGCGGCCTCCAGGAGGTTTTCAAACCCCTGGAGGATGGAACTGGTCACCATGCCCGTGAGGATGAGGATCACCAGCCAGCGCACCCGGGCCATCCAGAGGGCGATGGGGGAGGCTTGGCTGTACACCAGGTCCGGCACGTCCACCGCCGCCATGCGGTGGATGTCCTCGGTGGCTTCCTCTTCTAAAACGTCCAGCACGTCGTCCACCGTGACGATACCCACCAGCACCCCGTCCTCGTCCACCACGGGCAAGACGGTGAAGTCGTAGTCGGCCATGAGGCGGGCTACCTCTTCCTGGTCGGTGTCCGTGCGGGCGAAGACCACCTTGGGGTTCATGATCTCCGCCACCTTGGTCTTCGGGTCGGCCACGATGAGGTCTCTTAAGGACAGGACCCCCTTGAGGCGGCCCGCCTCGTCCACCACGTAAATGTAGTAAATGGTTTCCGCATCGGGGGCGGCCCGGCGCAGGAAGCGGATGACCTCCTCCACGGTCATGCCCTCCCGCACCGCCACGTACTCGGGGGTCATGAGGCCGCCTGCCTCGTCCTCCTCGTACTGGGTGAGTTCCTCCACCTCGGCCCGGGTCTCGGGGTCCAGGGCCTCCTTAAGGCGGCGGGCCAGGTCGGGGTCTTCCTCCTCCACCGCCTGGAGGGCGTCGGCCAGGTCGTCCAGGGAGAGCTCCTCCAAGAGCTCCCGCACCCGCCAGGGGGGAAGGGTCTTCAAGTACTCCGCCTGCTCCTCCGCAGGGAGGTTGGCGAAGACCTCCGCGGCCCGGTCCTTGGGAAGGAGGGTGAGGACCACGTAGCGGTGCTCCCCCTCGAGGTCATCCCACACGGCCAAAAGGTCCTGGGGATGGGTTTCCTCCAGGAGCCTCTGTAGCTTCAGGGTGTCGCCTTCTTGCAGGGCTTGGCGCAGAGGGGAAAGGGTCGTCTCCACAGGCGGCCTCCTTTCACCCGAAGGCCGCCTGCTGGGCGGCCTTCAGGGCCTAGGACTCGAGGGCAAAGCCCCTAGCATACCTTCCTTAGCCTAGGGTTCCCGGTCGGGGCCGTCAACCATGCCCACTAGAAATGTGGGAAAAATTGAGGTTGACACGCTCAAGGGGTCTGGCCTATTCTAAAGCCCGGCCTGGCGGCCGGGAGGCTCATGTTTGCGAAGCTGGCGGGAAGACTGCAGGAGGCCATAGACCGCTTAAGGGGACGGGGCCGTATCACCGAGGAGGACCTGAAGGCCACCCTCAGGGAGATCCGTCGGGCCCTGATGGACGCCGACGTGAACCTGGAGGTGGCGAGGGCCTTTGTGGAAAGCGTCCGGGAGAAGGCCCTGGGCCAGAAGGTCCTGGAAAGCCTTACCCCGGCGGAGGTGGTGCTGGCCACGGTCTACGAGGCCCTAAAGGAGGCCTTGGGCGGGGAACCCCGCTTCCCCACCCTGAAGAACCAGAACCTGTGGTTCCTGGTGGGCCTCCAGGGCTCCGGCAAAACCACCACCGCGGCCAAGCTGGCCCTTTTCTACAAGGGGAAGGGAAGGAGGCCCCTGCTGGTGGCGGCCGACACCCAGCGCCCGGCAGCCCGGGAGCAGCTTCGCATCCTGGGGGAAAAGATAGGGGTCCCGGTCCTGGAGGTGCAGGATGGGGAGAGCCCCGAGTCCATCCGCCGCCGGGTGGAGGAGAGGGCCAGGCAGGAGGTTCGCGACCTCATCCTGGTGGACACCGCCGGGCGCCTGCAGATCGACGAGCCTTTGATGGCGGAGCTTGCCCGCCTCAAGGAGGCCATGAACCCTGACGAGGTGCTCCTGGTCCTGGATGCCATGACGGGCCAGGAGGCCCTTTCGGTGGCCAAGGCCTTCGACGAGCGGGTGGGGGTCACGGGGCTCATCCTCACCAAGCTGGATGGGGATGCCCGGGGTGGGGCGGCCCTCTCCGCCCGGCACGTGACGGGGAAGCCCATCTACTTCGCCGGGGTTTCCGAGCGCCCCGAGGGCCTGGAACCCTTCTACCCCGACCGGCTGGCGAGCCGCATCCTGGGCATGGGGGATGTGGCTACCCTGGCGGAGAAGGTTCGGGCTGCGGGCCTCGAGGCCGAAACCCCCAAGTCCGCCAAGGAGCTCACCCTGGAGGACTTCCTCAAGCAGATGCAAAACTTGAAGCGCCTGGGCTCCTTCTCGGAGATCCTCGCCATGCTTCCCGGGGTGGGTAAGGCCTTGCCCGCTGGGGTCCAGGTGGACGATAAGGCCATCAAGCGCCTGGAGGCCATCGTCCTTTCCATGACCCCCGAGGAGCGAAAGGACCCCCGCATCCTAAACGCCTCCCGGCGCAAGCGCATCGCCAGGGGAAGCGGCACCAGCGTGCAGGAGATCAACCGCTTCATCAAGGCCTTCGAGGAAACCAAGGCCCTAATGAAGTCCCTGGAGAAGAACAAGGGCCGGGGACTCATGGGAATGTTCAGGAGGTAGGAAAGAATGGTAAAGATCCGGCTTTCTCGTTTCGGCTCCAAGCACAACCCTCACTACCGCATCGTGGTCACCGACAGCCGTAGGAAGCGCGACGGCGCCTACATCGAAAAGATCGGGTACTACGATCCCCGCAAGACCACTCCCGAGTGGCTGAAGGTGGACGTGGAGCGGGCCAAGTACTGGCTTTCCGTGGGGGCCCAGCCCACGGACACCGCCCGGAGGCTTCTCCGGCAGGCGGGGGTTTTCCGGAAGGAAGGCTAAAGGTTAAGGCCCCTGAGGGCGCCGGTGGGTGTACCCACCCGGCGCCTTTGCCTTAACATGGGGCCATGAAGGACTTGGTGGAGTATTTGGCCAAGAGCGTGGTGGACCAGCCGGAGCGGGTCCGGGTGCAGGAAAGGCGTACCCGGGAAGGTCCGCTTTACGTGGTGGAGGTGGCCCCTGAGGACAAGGGTCGGCTTATCGGCAAGCAGGGCCGGGTCATTGAGTCCATCCGCACCCTGGTAAGGGCCTACGCCAAGCGCAAGGTGGGGGTGGAGGTGCGCTAGGCCCGCGGGGCTTTGGCATAATGGATTAGGGATGCGCCTGGTGGAAATCGGTCGGTTCGGTGCCCCCTATGCCCTGCGCGGGGGTCTGAAGTTCCGGGGTGAGCCGGTGGTGGCTCACCTGGAGCGGGTCTACGTGGAAGGGCATGGCTGGCGGGCGGTGGAGGATCTCTACCAGGTGGGGGATGACCTGGTGGTTCACCTGGCGGGGGTTTCCAGCCGGGAGCTGGCCGAGCCCTTGGTGGGTCTCCGGGTGTATGCCGAGGTGGAGGAACTTCCCCCCCTCGAGGAGGGCCGGTACTACTACTTTGCCCTGATTGGCCTACCCGTTTACGTGGGGGGCTTGAAGATGGGGGAGGTGGTGGACATCCTGGACGCAGGAGCCCAGGATGTCCTGGTCATCAAGGGCGTGGGGGAAAGGCTTCGCGACCAGACGGAGCGCCTAGTACCCCTGCAGGCGCCCTACGTGCGGGTGGAGGAGGAGGGCATCCACGTGGAGCCCATCCCCGGCCTCTTTGACTGAATGCGCTACACCATCCTCACCCTTTTCCCCGGCCTCATACGCCCCTGGCTTTCGGAATCCCTCCTGAAGAAGGCCCAGGAGCGGGGTCTCATCCAGGTGGAGGTGGTGGACCTCAGGGCCTATGGCCTGGGGCGGCACCGCACCGTGGACGACACTCCCTATGGCGGCGGGGCGGGGATGGTGATCCGCCCGGATGTGGCGGTGGCGGCCTTGGAGGCCGTTTTGCCTGCGGATGAGGTGATCCTCCTTTCCCCGGCGGGGGAACCCTTCACCCAACGGGTGGCGGAGGAGCTGGCCCAAAGGGATCACCTGGTCCTTCTTTCCGGGCGCTACGAGGGGTTTGACGCCCGGGTGGAGGCCTTTGTGACCCGCTCCCTTTCCATCGGGGATTACGTGCTCATGGGGGGGGAGGTGGCGGCCTTGGCGGTGCTGGAGGCCACTGCCCGGCTTATTCCGGGGGTGATCGGGGATCCGGAAAGCCACCGGAGGGATTCCTTTGTCCGCGGGCTCCTGGACCACCCCCACTACACCCGTCCCCCGGAGTTCCGCGGGCTTCGGGTGCCGGAGGTTCTCCTTTCGGGAAACCACCCGGAGGTGGACCGCTGGCGCAGGCAGGAAGCCCTGAGGAAGACCCTTGCCGTGAGGCCGGAGCTGGTGCGGGAGGCCAGGCTTGGGCCCCTCGAGGTGGCCTGGCTTGCGGAAATGGACCGCGAAGGCTAGACTTAGGTCTGTTGCCCATGAACCCCTCGGGGTTCCTCTGGGAGGGAGGAGAACATGAACCGAGGAGCGCTGCTTAAGGTAGTGGAGGCCAAGTATACCCGCACCGATCTCCCGGAGTTCCGGCCCGGCGACACCGTGCGGGTGGCCTACCGGGTAAAGGAAGGCAACCGCACCCGGGTGCAGAACTTTGAGGGCATCGTCATCAAGATCAAGCGGAACGGGTACAACACCAGCTTCACCGTGCGCAAGGTGAGCTACGGCGTGGGGGTGGAGCGCATCTTCCCCCTGAACTCCCCCCTCATCGAGAACATCGAGATCGTCCAGCGGGGCCGGGCCCGGCGGGCCAAGCTCTACTTCATCCGGGAGCTTTCCGAAAGGGAGATCCGCCGCAAGCTCCGCGCCGACCGCAAGCGCATCGGCCAGGACCAGGAAAGGGCCCGGGTGGCCAAGGAGGAGGCGGAAGCTGCCCAGGGCGCTACAGAGGCGGCTTCCGAAGGGGAACCCTCCGCCGAGTAAACCGGGGGCTATGGGAAGGGTGGGTTTGCCCGCCCTTCCTTATTTCTTCGCCAGGAATCCCAGGGACCTTGCCTTTTCCAGGGCTTCCACCCGGTTTCGGGCCAGGAGCTTGCCGTAGAGGCTTTCCAGGTGGTCCTTCACCGTGTCCGGGGAAAGGCCCAGGGCCTTGGCCATCTCCTTCACGGAAAGCCCCTGGGCCAGGAGGCGGAGGACTTCCTCCTCCCTCGAGGTGAGGCTGGGCAGGTCGGGGGGCTTCAGTTTTTCCTCCCCCTGGGCCACGCGGAGAAGGCGCCTTTTGAGCTCGGGAGCGGAGAGCTCCTTGGAAAAGTAGGCGTCAGCCCCCGCCAAAAACGCTTCCCGCACCAGGGCGGGCTCCTGGTAGGTGGTGAGGAGGGCGATGAGGCCGGAATACCCCTTCTTCCGGAGCATTCGGGTGCACTCTAGCCCATCCAATACGGGCATCCTCAGGTCCAGGAGGACTGCCTCCGGGTTCAGGGCCAGGGTCTTTTCCAAGGCCTCCTTTCCATCCTGGGCCTCGGCCACCACCACGAGCCCTTCCCCCTCGAGGCCCGCCCTAAGCCCCAGGCGGAAGAGGGGGTGGTCGTCGGCGATCAGCACGCGGAGGCGGGATCCAGGGTTGCCCATCCTGGCTCTTAGCATAGGCCTGCGGTGTGAAAACGAGGCCAAAGCCTATACTTAAGCTATGCCCTTGACCCTGAACGACCTTGCCGCCCTTCCTGGCCGGGCGTCGGAGGCCCTGCTCCGCGAGGAGGTGGAGGAAACCGGGCTGGCTCCCGAGACCATCCTGGATAAGCTTCGGGAGCGCCTTGGCATCATGCGGGATTCCATCCGGAAGGGTCTCGCCTCGGATGCCCCCAGCGTGGCGGGAATGGTGGGGAAGAATGCCAAGACCTTGTGGGAAGCCCCGGATCCCTTGCGGGATCCGCTTTTAAAGCGGGTCCAGGCCTACGCCATGGCGGTCAACGAGGAAAATGCCCGCATGGGTCGGATTGTGGCGGCTCCCACGGCGGGTAGCGCCGGGACGCTTCCCGGGGCCTTGCTGGGAGTGGCGGATCACCTGGGCATCCCCGATGAGGACCTCCTCATGCCCATGGTCCTGGCCGCCGGGGTGGCCAAGATCATCAACCGCCAGATCTACATCGCCGGGGCCAGCGGGGGGTGCCAGGCGGAAATCGGTTCCTCAGCGGCCATGGCGGCGGCCGCCGTTACCGAGCTTCTCGGGGGGAGTGCGGAGGCCTCTGCCCATGCGGCGGCCTTGGCCCTGCAGAACACCCTGGGCCTGGTTTGCGATCCCGTGGGGGGGTTTGTGGAGGTGCCCTGCGTGATGCGCAATGGTTTTTATGCGGTGCATGCGGTGAGCGCCGCCTCCATGGCCCTGGCGGGGATAAGGAGCGTGATTCCCCCTGACGAGGTGATCCTGGCCATGGCGGGCATCGGCCGCCTTCTGCCCTTGGAGCTCAAGGAAACAGGCCTGGGGGGGTTGGCGGACACCCCCACGGGGCGTCGGCTGGCCGCCCAGGCCCTGGGGGAGGCTTCCGAGGATTGAGCTATTCCTCCCCTTTGGCTACCGGAACCCCCACCAGGTTGCCCCACTCCGTCCAGGAGCCGTCGTAGTTCTTCACGTGGGGATAGCCGAGGAGGTACTTGAGGACAAACCAGGAGTGGCTGGAGCGCTCGGCGATGCGGCAGTAGACCACCACATCCTTATCCGGGGTGATGCCCAAGGACTGGTAAAGAGCCTGAAGTTCTTCTGCCGTTTTGAAGGTGCCATCGGGGTTCACCGCCTTGGCCCAGGGGATGTTTTTGGCCCCGGGGATGTGGCCAGCCCGCAGGGCGCCCTCCTGAGGGTAGTTGGGCATGTGGGTGAGCTCCCCCCGGTACTCCTCGGGGCTCCGCACGTCCACCAGGGCACCCCTGCCCTCCTTAACCTTGAGGATGTGCTTGAGAACCTCATCCCGGTAGGCGCGGATGGACTCGTCCCGGTAGGGTACTCGGTAGCTCCCCTTGGGGTAGGTGGGAACCTCGGTGGAAAGGGGACGGCCTTCCTCCACCCACTTTTGCCGCCCCCCGTTCATGAGGCGCACGTCCTGGTGGCCGTTATATTTGAAGAACCAGAAGGCGTAGGCGGCCCACCAGTTGTTCTTGTCCCCGTAAAGGACCACGGTGGTGTCGTTGGAGATCCCAAGCCTTTCCATGAGGTTGGCAAACCCCTCCTCGTCCACAAAGTCCCGCACCACCGGATCCCAGAAATCCCGTTGCCAGTCCACCTTCTGTGCCCCGGGAATGTGGCCGGTTTCGTAAAGCAGGATGTCCTCGTCCACCTCGAGGATCCTCACCTTGGGATCCTCCAGGTGCTCCTGGACCCAGTCCGTGCTCACCAGAACCTCGGGATGCGCGTAGCCCATACCTCACCTCCCGCCCACAAGATACCCTTGAGCGAGTGAGAGTAAAGAGGGTCCGTGCACATTCCCGCCCCGCTCCTTGCCAGAAAGGGCCGAGTCTGGTATAACGGGAACCGCGGGGAGTAGCCGCCCCTTGTGGGGCCAGCCGGTCGTCAGTACGGGAGCAATCCCCGGTCGGCTGGGGCGCCTGAGGGCGCATGGCGAGACCACCTGTATGGGTGGCCTCGGTTTTTGCTACTCCTCGGAAGGAGGTGGACGGGAATGGACATACTGGCGCTCTTGCTCATGGGGTTGGTCTTCGTGGCCAGCCTGGTGATTCAAGGCGGTCTTCAGGCTACCTTCGCCCGATTCAGCCGGGTGGCCAACAGCCGAGGGCTTACGGGGGCTGAGGTGGCCCGGGCCATCCTGGATGCCCATGGCCTCACCCACGTCCGGGTGGAGCCGGTGCCCGGGGCCCTCACGGACCACTACGATCCTCACGCCAAGGCGGTGCGGCTTTCCGAGCCCAACTACGCCTCGCCCAGCCTGGCGGCCCTGGCGGTGGCCGCTCACGAGGTGGGGCATGCGGTCCAGGATGCCCATGGCTACACCTGGCTTCGGGTGCGGGCCAGCCTGTGGCCGGCGGCCAGCCTGGGCACCAACCTGGGCCCGATCCTGGTGGTGGGCGGGTTGATGCTGGGGGCCATCGGTTTGGCCAAGCTCGGGCTTTACCTCTACCTGGCGGTGGCCCTATTCCAGCTGGTGACTCTCCCCGTGGAGTTCGACGCCTCCAGGCGGGCCCTGGAGTTCCTGCGGCGCATGGGCTTCCTCTCCCAGCAGGAGATGGCCCCTGCCCGGCAGGTGCTCACCTGGGCAGCCCTTACCTACGTGGCTGCCTTGGCCAGCTCCTTGGCCACCATCCTCTACTACGCCAGCCTCCTCATGGGCCGGAGGGAGGAGTAGATGCCCCTTCTCCTTTGCCCAAGCTGCCAGGTGGGCATGAAGGAGGTGGAAAGGCGGGGGGTCCTCATCGACGTCTGCCCCCAGTGCGGGGGGGTGTGGCTGGATAGGGGGGAGCTGGAAAAACTCCTGGCGGAGGCCAAGGAGGTGGAGCGGGCCTACGAGGAGGAGCGGGAGGCGTACTACCGCAAGGAGGGGAAGCCCTACCGCAAGAAAAAGGGCTTCCTGGAGATCTTTGACCTCTTCGATTAGGCTTTAAGGAAAACCCCCCGGGGAGGGTTCCCCGGGGGGTTGGGGTTTACCTACTCCGCCTTCTTAAGGCGCAGATACCAGCGCTTGTACTCCGTGTACTCGGCCTTCCTGGCCTCGTCGGCCTTGACCTCGTCCAGGGTTGCTGGGGGCTTCACGATGGCGGGCTCACCCGGCTGCCAGTCGGCGGGGGTGTTCAAGCCGGTGCGGTCGGTGAACTGGAGGGCCTGGATGAAGCGCAGGATCTCGTCGATGTTGCGGCCGGTGGTGAGGGGGTAGTAGAGCATGCCCCGGAGGATGCCGTTGGGATCGATGATGAACACCGCCCGCACCGCAGCGGTTTCGCTGGCGGCAGGGTGGATCATGCCGTAGAGCTTGGACACCTTCATGTCCAGGTCGGCGATGACCGGGAAGTTGATGGCGATCCCGGACATCTCCTCGAGGTCCTTGAGCCAGGCCAGGTGGGAGTAGATGGAGTCAATGGAAAGGCCCACCAGCTGGACTCCCAGCTCTTCAAACTCCTTTTGACGCCGGGCGAAGGCCAGGAACTCCGTGGAGCAGACCGGGGTGAAGTCGGCGGGGTGGCTGAAGAGCACCACCCATTTGCCCTTGAGGTCGGATAGCCGAAGCTCTCCAGCCGTGGTCTTGGCCACGAAGTCCGGGGCGGGTTCGTTTAAACGGGGTAGGGTAACGGTTTCTTCCATCCTTCACCTCCTCGGCTGGTGCGCCAGCCGAAGGCCACTATACCCTAAAGGGGTATCAGGTGCAAGTGATTTTCATTAGCGATTATCCCCCGAGCCCCCCAGTTTCCCCCGTTCCAGGCGGGAGCGGAGCTTGGCCAGGTTGGCTTGAGCCACCTCCTCCAGGCTCACCCCCAGGTCGGTGGCCAGCTGGGCCACATACCAAAGCACATCCCCGAGCTCTGCCACCAGATCCTCCCGGGCGGCCTGGCTTAGGTTTCCTCCATGGTCCCGGAGGATTTTCTTTACCTTGTTGGCCAGTTCCCCGGCTTCCCCTGCCAGGCCCAGGGTGGGGTAAAGAAGCCGGTAGGCTTCGGGGTAAAGGGCGGTTTTCTTGGCCTCCTGCTGGTACTCATTTAGGGTCATGGCTAGCCTCCTTGCGGATGGAGAACACCCGGCTCACGCCCCCTTGGGCGGTGACCCCATAGAGGGCGTGGCAGGCTTCCATGGTGCGCTTCTGATGGGTGACCAGGATGAACTGCTTGCCGGAGTTGAGGAAGCGGGTGAAGCGGACGAGGTTGGCCTCGTCAAGGGCGGCGTCCACCTCATCCAGCACGGCCAAGGGAAGGCCACCCTGGAGTTCGCCCAGGGAGAAGAGGAAGGCGAGGGCTCCCAGGGTCTTTTCCCCCAGGGAGAGGAGGCGGAGGTCCTGGGTGCGCTTTCCCGCCGGGATCACCACCAGCTTTAGCCCTTGCCCTTCCCGCTTTACCTCGGCCCGGGCCCCGAGGAGGGCTAGGGCGTATTTTTGAAAGGCATTTTGGAAAACCTGGTAGCTTTCCTCCAGCCTTTCCCCGTAGGCTTTTTCCACAGCTTTGGCCTCGGCCTCGAGGCGAAGGAGGGCTTCCGTAGCCTCCTGCACCTCTTTGACCTGGGCCTCGAGGCGGGTTTCCAACTCCATTAGCTCCCTTTCCGCCAGGGCGTTTACGGGTCCCAAGGCTGCCCGTTCCCGTTCTACCTGGGCCAGCCTGGCCTGGAGGGCCCTGGGGGTGCCGGGCAGACGGTCTAGCGGGGGGAAGGAGGCCCTCTCCCGGCCCAGTTCCTCCAGGAGGGCTTCCCTGCGGGCCAGGAGCAGGCGGAGGTTTTCCCGCTCGCTCAAGAGGGCGTTGGCCCGGGTGAGGGCCCGGGTTTGCTGGTCCTCAAGGTTTGTCCTTTCCGCCCGCACGGCCTTAAGGCGTTCCTCTAGCTCCTGGGCCTTGGCCAGAAGGGGCTGGGTGGCGGCGAGTTTGGCCTTCAGTTCCTCGATCCTGGCCTGGATGCGGCGCACTTCCTCTTGGCTTGCCGCCCAGGCTTCCCGGGCCTGGGAGAGGAGGCGCCAGCGCTCGTGGGCCTCCGCCTGGGCCAGGATTCCTTCCAGCTCCTCTTTTTCCTTCTCCAGGGCCAGAAGCCGGGCCTCCTCCCAGGTTTCCTGAGGCGGTGTGGGGGGTTGGGGAGGCGGGGGTAGGGGGAGCGAAGCCTAGCTTGCAGGGCTCCCACCTGGGCCCGGGCTTCCTCCAGGCGGCGATGGGGAAGAAAGGAGGCCAGGGCTTCCTCCAGGGCTTTGATCTCCCTGGCGAGCTGCTCCTGCTCGGTTTCCAGGTCCTCCAGGCGCCGCCTTAAGAGGAGGGTTTCCCCACCTCCCTTTAGGCGCCCACCGGATAGGGCTCCCAGGCGCTCCAGCACCTCGCCTTCTAGGGTGACCACCCTTTCCCGGCCCGAAGCCCTTCGGTACGCCAGGGCTGCATCCAGGTCGGCGAAGATCAGGGTATCCCCCAGGAGGGCCAGGAGGATTTTCTCCTCGGGCAGGCCCGACTGCCGGAGCCGGGCCAGGCGAAAGGCAGGTCCCAGGAGGCCGGGCACGGGAGGGGGAGGAGGGGGGAGGTGGGCGGGGAGAGGAAGGGTTAGGGGCAGGAAGGTGGCCCGGCCCCCTTCCCGTTTCAGGAGGGCGATGGCGGCCTTGGCGGCTTCCTCGTCCTGGGTGAGGACCCATTGGAGCCGGGGGCCTAGGGCCACCTCCAAGGCCAGCTCCAGCCCCGGCTCGGGCCGGACCAGGTCCGCCACCACCCCCAGCACCCCAGGAAGCTTCCGCACCTTTCGGGGTCCCTCGTGCAGGTCGCTGCCGGCCTCCAGAAGCCGCCTGAGCCGCTCGGCCTCCCTGAGGGCTCCCTGGGCCTGGGCGCGCAGTTCGGCGAGGTGGGTTTCCAACCGCTTCCGTTCGGCCATTTTCCCCTCGAGGTCCCGAAGTTCCTCAAGCCTTTGGGCAAGCTCCTCCTCCAAGCGGGTGCGTTCCGCCAGGGCTTCCTGGTAGGCCTTCAGGCGTTCCTCGTAGCGGGCGGTTTCCGTCAGGTACCGGCGGAAGGCTTCCTCGTGGCGCTTTTTGGCGGCCAGCAGGCGGGCTTCTTCCGCTTTCAAACGCCTAAGCTGGGTGCGAAGCTCCTC
>NZ_ATNI01000076.1:0-19462 GCF_000511705.1 Thermus sp. NMX2.A1 | reverse complement strand
TATACCCGGCCCAAGGGAGGGATGTTCGTCTGGATGACCCTCCCCGAGGGGCTTTCCGCCGAGGTCCTTTTCCAACGGGCCATCGCCGAGAACGTGGCCTTCGTGCCCGGAGGGCCCTTCTTCGCCAATGGAGGCGGGGAGAACACCCTGAGGCTTTCCTACGCCACCCTGGACCGGGAGAGAATCCAAGAGGGCGTGCGGCGCTTGGGACAGGCGCTAAAGGGGCTTTTGGCCGTGGTCTAGGAAGAGGAGGGGTTCCCGCTCCCTCAGGGCCCCTACAAGGGCGTCAAAGAAGGCCTCCCCCGCCTCCAGGGTGGCCTCCAGGTCCAGGAAAAGGCCAGGGGTCCGGCTGTCCACCTCAATGACCCAGTGCCCCTCAATGAGGCCCTGGGCCCACAAGGGAGGCCGCCGCTGGGTCAAATGGGCCAGCCGCTCCTTAAAGCGGTTGTAGCCCTCTTCCCACTCCTCTCCTCCTGCCTTGGCGGCCTTCCCCCCCGCGCTTTTGCCAAAGGCCCCGTGGTCTAAAACCACAACGTAGCCGATGACCACCTCCGGGTAGAGCATCTGGACAGAGGAAACCTCGCCGAGGAGGTCGTCCAATCGGTTGGGGAGGGAACCCAGGGGATTGCGGAGGACCGACTTGAGGGAAAGAAGGAGGCGAGGCTTCTCCCCTGGGTGCTGGATACGTCCCCCTCCCCCGCCGGCGAGGAGGGGGGCGAGCAGGACCACATCCCAGTCCTTCGCCCGGGCAAAACCCCGGACGCTCACTTCACCCCGGCTTCCTCCCAAAAGGCCCCTAAGGCCCCGGGCCTCCAGCCGAGCCATACAGTAGTCCGCCAAAAGATCCCAACGCCTCTTGCTCTGGGCTGGCTTTTCCAGCCCGTCCCAAACCGCAGCCTCTAGGGCCTGCCCTAGCTCCATCTAGTCCCCCACGACCTCCAGCACCTCCCCGGGCACCTCCCGGGCGAAGCGCTCCCGGGCGAGGGCGGCGTAGCCCGGCACCAGCTCCACCCCCAGGGCCCTCCTCCCCCACTTGGCGGCGGCCACCAGGGTGGTCCCGGTCCCGGCGAAGGGGTCTAGGACGGTATCCCCCACGAAGCTGAACATGCGCACGAGCCTCTCGGCAAGGGGCAAGGGGAAGGGCGCGGGGTGGAGGCGGGTGCTCTCCCCTGGGATGTCGTCCCAGATCTGCCGGAAGAAGCGGTGGAAGTCCTCCTTGGGAAGGCGGCTCTTCTCCCGGGCTTCAGGGCTAGGTTTGCGGTAGCCCCCGGGCTTCCTTTGCATGAGGATGTATTCCACCTCCGTCCGGATTATGCCTCCGGGCTCGTAGGGCTTGCCCAGGAAGACGCCGCGCCCCTCCACCTCGAGGCTGGCATTGGTGCGTTTGTACCAGAGGATGGGGTTCAGGTTGTCAAACCCGAGCTTACGGCACCTGACCTGGATGTCGGCATGAAGGGGAAAAACCAAGTGCCGCCCGAAGCGCCTCCTGGCCACGGCCACGTCCCCCACCACGATGATGAGCCTGCCCCCGGGCACGAGGAGGCGGAAGGCCTCGCGCCACACCCGGTCCAGCTCGTCCAAAAAGGCCTCGTAGTCCTCGATGTGGGCCATCTGGCCGGGCACATCCTCATACCGCTTAAGGGTCCAGTAGGGGGGGGAAGTCAAGACCAGATGGACGGAGGCCTCGGGGAATTCGGCAAGCACCTTCCGGGCGTCCCCCACGCGGAGGAAATGGGCCGCTTCCCCAGTAGGGAAAGGCCCCACCGCTTCCCCAACAGGGGGATACCCTGGGGACGGACCCGGACCATGGGCCTCCTCACCCGGAGCCCGCACCGAGACCAAGCCCAAGGGAGCCACCCTGCGAACCGGAGAGCGCTTCATTTGGGGTGATTATACAGGGTCTTCCAAGATGATCCCCTCAGGCCACTCCCCCCCGAGGGCGCCCCAGGCCTTCACCATGTCCCGGGGCACGGGGGCCCGGAACTCCAAGAAGCGCCCGGTCCTAGGGTGGGGGATCCTAAGCTCGCAAGCGTGGAGGGCCTGGCGGGGGATATGGGGGGAGGGCCGGCCGTAAAGCTCGTCCCCCAGGATGGGGGCCTTCAGGTGCTTGAGGTGGACCCGGATCTGGTGGGTACGGCCGGTGTGGGGCCGGGCCTCCACCAGGGCGTAGGGTCCGGCGGTGGCGAGAATGCGGAACTCGGTTTCCGCATACCGGGGCGCAATCCCCCCCACGTGCATCTTGTGCCGCTCCACGGGATGCCGGCCTATGGGGGCGATGAGGGTGCCCTCCTTGGGGTGCCCCTCGGTGATGGCCAGGTAGCGTTTCATCACCAGCCTGTCGCGGAAGGCCCTGGCCAGGGCCTCGAGGGCCCCTCCATGCTTGGCCACCACCAGGACCCCGCTGGTGTCCTTGTCCAGGCGGTGCACGATGCCGGGACGCACCTCCTCGGGCCGCTCGGCCTCCTGGAGAGGGAAGTACCGCCCCAACAGGGCGTTGACCACGGTGCCCGTGTATACCCCGGGAGCCGGATGGGTAAGAAGCCCCGCAGGCTTGTTGAGGACCAGGAGGTCCTCGTCCTCGTAGAGCACCGGGATGGCCAGGTCCTGAGGGGCCACGAAGGGCTTTTCCTCCGGGGGAACCACCAGCACCTCTTCCCCCTTAAGGCGGTAGGAGGGCTTTTCCACCACCTTTTCCCCCACTTGGACCCGGCCCTGGGCGATCCACTCCTGGGCCCGGCTGCGGCTTACCCCGCAGGCCTCGGCCACCGCCTGGTCCAGGCGCACCCCTTCCATGCGAAAGCGCACCACGCTCTCCATGATACGAACCCCGGCGTGGGCCTCGCCACGCCGGGGTCCTGCGGCAGGCTACATGAACCGCTTCCGCCTCTTGTAGGCCTTTACCTCCTTGAAGCTCTTGCGTCCGCCCCCTTTGGCCACCCCCAGGTAGAACTCCTGCACGTCGGGGTTTTCCAGGAGGTAGTCCCGATCCCCCTCCAGGACGATCCGCCCCGTTTCCATGATGTACCCGTAATGGGCGATGGAAAGGGCCACCCGGGCGTTCTGCTCCACCACCAGGACCGTGACCCCCTCCTCGGCGTTCACCCGGGCCACGATGTCAAAGATCTCCCGCACCAAAAGGGGAGCCAGGCCCAAGGAGGGCTCGTCCAGGAGGAGAAGCCGGGGTTTGGCCAAGAGGGCCCGGCCGATGGCGATCATCTGCTGCTCTCCCCCCGAGCAGTACCCGGCCAGGCGGTTCTTGAGCTCGGCCAGGCGAGGGAAGTAATGGTAGATGCGCTCCAGATCCTCCTTAAGATGGCTGTCCTTACGGGTCAAGGTGCCCACCCGCAGGTTCTCCTCCACCGTAAGGTGCTTGAAAACCCGCCGGCCTTCCAGCACCTGGACGATACCCATCCTCACGATCTCCTCGGGGGGGCGATTATGGATGGGCTTTCCCTGGTAGAGGATCTCTCCCCTCACCACCTCCCCGTCCTCGGGAATCAAAAGGCCGGAGATGGCCCGGAGCGTGGTGGTCTTCCCGGCCCCGTTCGGGCCCAAGAGGGCGGTGATGCGCCCCTCGGGGACCTTCAGGGAAACCCCGCGCAGGACCTGGATGATGTCGTGGTAGACCACCTCGATGTTGTTGACCAAAAGGAGGATGGGGCCTAAGTCTTCGGGGCGCGTGGGGTTCAGGCTCATGGCGAAAGGAATGCCCGGGGGAACTCCCCCGGGCCAAAAGTCTTACTTGCCGTAGTGCACCTTGCGGAAGAGGGCCGAGGTGAAGGGCTCGGTCACGGGGACGAAGCGGCCCCCCTTGGCCTCGAGGATCCTCAAGCCCTCCGCCCCGGTGTGCTCGCTCTTGGTGAAGTCGATCTCAATACCCTGCTTGGTGGAAACGGCAAACCCCGGCTTGAAGGCGTTGGGCCCGTTCATCCCCACGAGGGCCTGGTAGACGGTTTCTCCCGTGATGCGCTTGAACCGCTCCTGGGCCCGGCGCATGGCCTCCACCGCAATGGCGGTGGCCAGCATGCCGTTGGTGTAGTTCACGCTCTCCACGATGGCCTGCGGCCGCCCGTACTTCTGCCCGAGCTCCTTCTGCAAGCGGATACCCGGGGCATCCTCGTGGAACATGTAGAAGCTGGTGGCCCAGAGGAACCCCTCCGCCGCATCCCCCGCCAGCTTGATCAGGTCGGGGCCACCGGTGTAGTGGGCCCCAAGCTGCCTCATCTTCTTATCCAGGCCCAGGCGCTTGGCATCCTTCAGGATGTTGGCCACTGGGCCAGCCACGTTCTGGTGGACGATGTACTCCACCCCTGCCGCTTCAAAGCGCTTCAGTAGAGCGGTATTGTCCAGGTTGCCCGCCCCCACCTCCTGGACATCCACGATCTGGAGCCCCAGCTGGGCTGCCGCCTTCCGGGCATCGGCCACCGGGGCCCGGCCGAAGGGAGAGGGATGCACCACCAAGGACACCTTAGCCCCCTTCTTCTCCTTGGCGATGTATTCCAGAAGGGCCACCACCTGCTCGGAGTAGGTGGAGGTGGGGATGAAGAAGTAGTCGTTGTTGGGAGGGTCGATGAGTTCCACGTGCATGGAGGCGGGGATCGTGGGTACCTTCACCTCCTGGATCAAGGACTTGAGCTGCAGGTTGGCCCCGGTGGCGTAGGAAAGGAACACGGGGATCTTGAAGCGGTCCAAGGCCTCCTCAAAGAAGCGCTGGGTGTTGGCGTTGTTGTACTGGTCGTCCCGCACCAGGCAGTTCAGGACCACCCCGGGGATCAGCTTCTTCTCGTTGGCGTACTTGCAATAGTCTTCCACCGCTGCCCCGTAAGGAGCCCCCGCATCCGAGGTGGGGCCGGTGATGGCCCCCGACCACAGGATGGTCACCTGCTGCTGGCCCAAGGCCAGCCCTGCCGCCGCCAGTAGACCGAACCAGAGTTTTCGCATCTGCCTCACCTCCCATTGCCAACCCCATAAGGGGGGTTGCCTAGTACTTAAAGGGCCAGGTGCGGAAGTAGCTTCGCACGATCCGCCACCAGTTGTAAAGCCCCCTGGGCTCAAACATCAGGAAGAGCACGATGATGAGACCAAAGGCCAAGGGCCTTAAGGCGCTGGCCACATCCACCCCGGCCACGCTGAAGCCCAGGGCCTTGATGAGGTTGGAGAGCGCCTCCATGTTCACATCCAAGAGCTCCAGGAAAACCGGCCCCAGGAAACTCCCCACCAGGGTACCCAACCCTCCCACGATGGCCATGGCTAAAAGCTTGATGGAAACCGCAAAGGTGTAGTCCTCTATGACCACGGCCCGGGAAAGGTAGGCGTAAAGCACCCCCGCCACCCCGGCGTAAAAAGCCCCCAGGGCAAAGGCGAAGAGCTTGGTGCGGCCAGGGTCCATGCCCATGGCGTCTGCCGCCCGGTCATTGTCCCTCACCGCCATCAAAGCCCTCCCGTAACGGGTGCGCAGGAGGTTGCGGAAGAAGACCGCAAGAAGGACCAAAACCACCAGGGAAACGTAGTACCAGAAGTGGAAGTGGTTGCGAAAGCCCGCCTCGTATCCCAAAAAGCTGGCCCGGGGCATGTCCATGGCCCCACCCTGCTTTAGAAGAGGCATGTGCCCGACGGTCCACTCAAACACCACCTGGAAGGCCAAGGTGGCCAGGGCCAGGTAGAGGTGCTTCACCCGAAGGCTGGGGATGCCCACCAGGAAGCCGAAAAAGGCCGCCACCAACCCGCCCAAGGGAACCGCCAACCAAAAGGGAAGTCCCTGGGGGGCGAGAAGGGCCGCCGTGTAGGCCCCCACCCCCATGAAGGCCGCCTGACCGATGTTGATGAGGCCGGCGTAACCGGTGATGATGTTCAGCCCCAAAACGGCGATGCTGTAGACCAGGATCAGATCCAGGATGAAAACCTGGGTGCGGGAGAGGAAGAGGGGTAGAACCAGGAGGAAGCTTAGGAAGAGAAGAAGGGAAACCAGCTCCCGGTGGGTGGCAAAGATGCTGGTGTCCTGTTGGTACGAGGTGCGGTAGTTTCCAGTCTGGGCCCAGGGGTTTCTCATACGCGCTCGATCTCCTCCGTGCCAAAAAGGCCATGGGGCTTGAACCAAAGGACCAAAAGCAAAACCAGGAAGGGGAAGACATCCCGGGTGCCCCCACCGGGGATAAAGGGGTCCAGGAAGCCCGCGGCCAGGTTTTCCAAGACCCCGATGAGGATCCCCGCCACCACCGCCCCCGGGATGGAATCCAGCCCTCCCAGGATCACCACGGGAAAAACCCGCAGGCCGATGTGCACCAGGCCGTCCAGGTTGAGGCCGGAGATGGTCCCCACCACCATCCCCGCGGCCGCCGCCGTCAACCCCGCCGCCGCCCAGGCCAAGGCGAAGACCCGTTCCACGGAAACCCCCAGGCTCATGGCCGCCATCTGGTCATCGGCCACGCTGCGCATGGCCACGCCCAGGGTGGAACGCTGGAAAAACCAGGTGAAGGCCAGGAGGAAAAGCAAGGTGAAGGCCACCGCCAGAAGCTGGGCGTACGAGATCTGGACGCCCAAAAGGGTGAGGCCCCCAGCAGGAAGGAAGCTGGGGTAGCTAAAGTTCCCCGCCCCGTAGGGGGTAAGGTGGATGAGGCCGTCCAGCAGGGAGGCCAAGCCGATGGTGGCCATGATGACCGAGATGATGGGCTGGCCCACCAGGCGCTTGAGGAAAACCCGCTCCACCCCAAAGCCCAAAAGGGCGGTCAGGGCCAAGGCCAAGGCCGCCGCCAGGAGGAAGGGTGCCCCCAGGGACACCATGGCCCAGTAGGCCAAAAAGGCCCCTAGGGCGATGAACTGCCCCTGGGCGAAGTTCACCACCCGGCTGGCCTTGTAGATGAGCACAAAGCCCAAAGCTGTCAGGGCGTAGACCAGGCCCAGGACAATGCCGGAAAAAAGGAGCTGTAAGAAGAAGCTCACACCGCCACCTCCTCCCGCAGGTCCAAAACCGGTACCCGGGCCCGCACCCGCTGGACGGTCCCGTCCTGGTAGCGGTATTCCGCCTCCACCTCCACCGCCTCGGCCTGGGAATACAGGGCCTCCACCAAGGGCGCGTACTTCTTGGCGATGAGGCCCCGGCGCACCTTGCCGGTGCGGGTGAGCTCCTCGTCGTCGGCATCCAGAAGTTTGTAGAGCAGGACAAAGCGCCGGATCTTGAGGTCCTCGGGAAGCTCCTGGTTCACCTTCTCCACCTCTTTGCGGACGAGTTCGGCCACCTCGGGCTTCAAGGAGAGGTCCAGGTAAGTGGTGTAGGCCAACCCCCGGTCCTCCGCCCACTTGCCCACCGTCTGGGGATCTATGTTGATGAAGGCCGCCAAATAGGGCTTGCGGTCCCCGAAGACCACCGCCTCCTTGATATACGGGGAGAACTTCAGCTTGTTCTCCACGAACTGGGGACTGAAGACCGTGCCCTTCTCCGTGCGCATCACGTCGGAGAGCCGGTCGATGACCACCAAGTGCCCGTCCTCCGTGAGGTAGCCGGCATCCCCCGTGTGGAGCCAGCCATCCCGGAAGGTTTCCGCCGTGGCCTCGGGGCGCTCCCAGTACCCGGCGCAGACCGCATCGGAGCGGCAGAGGATCTCCCCCTCCTCGCTGATCCGGACCTCGGTGCCGGGGATGGGCAGGCCCACGGTATCGTGGCGCACGTCCCCATCCCGGTGGACGAAGGCGATGCCGATGATCTCGGTCTGGCCGTAGATCTGCTTCAGGTTCACCCCAATGGCGTGGAAGAAGCGGAAGACATCGGGGCCCAGGGCAGCACCCCCTGTATAGGCCCGCCTCAGGCGCAAAAAGCCCAGCTGGTCCCGCAAGGGTCTGAAGAGCACCTGGTCCGCCAGCCAGTAGACCAGGCGTAGCCCGAGAGGCATGGGCTTCCCCCGCATGCGGTAGTCCGCCGCCCGGTAACCTATCTGGAGAAGTTTCTCGTACACGAAGCGGTTGAAGGCGTAGGACTCCGACATGCGCACCCAGATGCTGCTTTGGATGCTCTCCCAGACCCTGGGAGGGCTGAACATCACATGGGGGCCGATCTCCTTCAGGTCCTGCAGGGCGGTTTCCACCGCCTCGGGAAAGTTGACGGCGAAGCCCCCCGTGAGGGCCATGGCCACCGACATCATCTGCTCCCCGATCCAGGCGAGGGGCAAAAAGGAAAGGTAGTCGTCGGTGGGGAGAAGGGGGTCCACCTCCTGGAGGGCCACCCCCATGTGGATGAGGTTGCGGTGGCGGAGCGTGGCCGCCTTGGGCCTTCCCGTGGTGCCGGAGGTGGAGGAGAGGTGGCAGACCTCCTCGGGGCTCGCCTCGAGGAGGAGTCTTTCCACGGCGTCGGGATATTTCCTCCGGTGCTCCCGGCCCCGCTCCAGGACCTCCTCAAAGGAAAGGAGCCAGGGGTCCCGGTAGCTCCGCATGCCCTTGGGATCCTCGTAGATCACGTGGCGGACCTTCGGGATCTCGCTTCGGATCTCGTAGAGCTTGTCCACCTGCTCCTGGTCCTCGGCGAGTACGATGCTGGCCCCCGCGTACTGAAGCATGTAGGCGATCTCGGCGGGAAGGCTGCTTTGGTAAACCCCCACGCTGATCCCCCGGACCGCCTGGGTGCCGAGTTCCGCATAGAGCCACTCCGGGATGTTGTCGGCGATGATGGCCAGCCTCTCCCCCGGTTCGAATCCCAAGGAGAGGAGACCGTGAGCGAAGAGGAGGACCCTCTCGTAGTACTCCGCATAGGTGATCTCGTTCCAGATCCCGTAGTCCTTTTCCCTCAAAGCCACCCTGTCCCCCTCCTGCTCCGCCCTAAGGCGCAGAAGCTGGGGCAGGGTGTAGCGCTTCATCTCGTAGGAGGGCCTTAGGGCCTTCATGCCTCCACCCCCAGGTAGGCCTCCTGAACCCTGGGACTCCTGGCCACCTCCTCCGGCGCCCCCTCGGCGATCACCTGGCCGAAGTCCAGCACATACACCCGGTCGGAGATGTCCATGACCACCCCCAGGTCGTGCTCGATGAGGATCACCGTGGTGCCCTGGGCCCGGATCTCCAGGATGAAGCGGACCATGTCCTCCTTCTCCTCGAGGGTCATTCCCGCCATGGGCTCATCCAGAAGAAGGAGCCTGGGGGAAAGGGAAAGAGCCCGCGCCACCTCCACCCGCTTCCTGACCCCATAGGGGAGGTTTCCCACCAAGGCCTTGCGGTAGGGTTCCAGCTCCATGAAGTCGATGACCTCCTCCACCACCCGGCGGTTCTCCACCTCCTTGGCCAAAGCTTTGCCGTAAAAGACCCCGGCCTGGGCAAGGTTGTAGCCCAGGTGGGTGTGCCGGGCCAGCATGAGGTTTTCCAGCACCGTGAGGCCAGAGAATAGCTCTATGTTCTGGAAGGCGCGGGCGATGCCCAGACGGGTCACCTCGTGGGGGCTTGCGCGGGTGATCTCGTGCCCCCCAAAGAGGATGCGACCTCGCTGGGGATGGTAGAAGCCCGATATGCAGTTTAAAAGGCTAGTCTTCCCCGCCCCGTTGGGGCCGATGACGGAGACCAGCTCCCCCTCCTCCACCGCAAGGGAAACCGACGAAAGAGCAGCCACGCCGCCAAAGGTTAGGGTGATGTTCTCCACCAAAAGCTGGGCCACGGACCTCCTCCCTAACAGCTGTTTGGGGGGAAGTATAAGGGGAAGGCAAAACGGATGTCAACGCTCTCTTGCCAGGGTGTAAAAAACCGTTAGACCCTGTATAGCCCTTCTTATGCTACACTCTTTAAGGTATTGGGGGCCAAGGCCCCAGGGAGGGAAATGGATGAAAAGGACCTGGCAACCCAACCGGAGGAAGCGGGCCAAGACCCACGGCTTCCGGGCCCGCATGAGGACCCCAGGCGGCAGGAAGGTGTTGAAGCGGAGAAGGCAGAAGGGCCGCTGGCGCCTCACCCCCAGGGTGAACGCCTGAGCCAACCCCCCCCTGCAGCGGGGGGTAAACTCCTTTCCCTAAAGGGCGACCGGGCATTCCAAAGGCTCCGCCAAGGACGCATGGGGCGGGGCCGTTTTTTGAACGTGAAGTGGCTCCCCGCCTCCGAGCTCAGGGTGGGGATCGTGGTGTCCAAGAAGGTGGGCAAGGCGGTGGTGCGCAACCGCATCAAGCGCCGCCTAAGGGAGATCCTCCGCCGCCTCCACCTCCCCAGGGCCCACCTCCTGGTGATCGCAAGCCCCGAGGCCCGGGAGGCCACCTACGCCGAGCTCTTCCAAGACCTCATCCGCGCCCTCAAGAAGAGCGGGCTGATACAATAGGCGGCGTGCGCGGCTTACTGATCCTTCTGGTCAAGGCATACCGCAGGTTCATCTCCCCCCTCAAACCCAAGACCTGCCGCTTCCACCCCACCTGTTCCGCTTATGCCCTCGAGGCCCTGGAGCGCCACGGGGCCTTATGGGGTAGCTACCTGGCGGCCAGGCGCATCCTGAAATGCCATCCCCTGCACCCCGGGGGACTGGACCCGGTGCCCCTGGTCTTCCCACCCAGGAGAACCGTTAAGACCCACAAGGAGGCACGATGAAAAGGCTTTTACCCCTCCTTTTCCTGCTGGGCTTTAGCGCCCTGGCCCTCGAGGCGGGCTTCAAGGACCAGGACGTAAACGGGGACGGGGTGCCGGAGAAGATTGCCGTCACCAACCTCATGGACCTGGCCTTTGACCAGAAGGGCCAGGTGGTGGGCTGGTACGTGAAGACCTACAAGGGCACGGCCTTCAACGACTACACCCGCGCCCCCAACCTGAGCGGCAACGGCCCCGTGGTGGCCCCGGTGGGCTTCACCCCGGAGAAAGCGGAGTACCAGGTGGAGGATGGCCGCCTTCTGGCCCGTTTCCAGGGCCAAGAGGGCACCCTCACCTACCGCATCGAAAAGGGGCGGTACACCGTCCAGATCAGCGCCGACTTCCCCCTCACCCTGAGGCTTTCCGCCCAGGGAAGCCCCAAGGTGCTCCTACAAGGGCAAACGGAACCCACCCCGAGCGGGGAGGGCCAGCTGGTTTACCTGGCCTGGCAGACCAAGCCCAAGGCGGGCTATGCCCTGGTGGCCTTCGCCCAAAGGGCCTTTTCGGGGAAGCTGGTGGGCAAGGAGGCCACCCTTACCCTGACTCCCGGGGAGACCCTCAAGGTCTACGGGGGCCAGAACGAGCTGGTGCGCTTCCACGTGGAGGGCCTTCTCTCCCTTCCTGGCCTCTTTTCCCCCAACATCTGGGGGCAGCTTTCCCTGGGGCTTCTCTGGCTCATGGAGGTGGCCTTCCGCCACACGGGTAGCTGGGGCCTGGCCATCCTCTTCCTGACCCTGGTGGTACGCCTCCTCCTTTGGCCCCTCATGCACCAGCAGTTCAAGAGCATGGCGGAGATGCAACGCCTCCAGCCCCTCATCCAGAAGATCAACGAGAAGTACAAGGACGACCCCAACAAGCGGGCGGAGGCCACCATGAAGCTCTATCAGGAGCATAAGGTAAACCCCGCCGCCGGCTGCCTCCCCCTTTTCATCCAGATGCCCATCCTCTTCATCCTCTGGAAGGTGATCGCCAACTACGAGTTCGGCCAGGGCCTCCTCTGGATCCCCGACCTGGCCCTCCCCGACCCCTTCTACATCCTCCCCGCCCTCTACGTGGCCTCCACCTTCCTCTCCACCTGGCTTTCCGCCCACGGGAACAAGGACCTCATCCGGCAAAGCCTCTTCATGAACCTGATCTTCATCTTCCTGGTCCTGCAGTTCCCCGCAGGGGTGACCCTCTACTGGGTGCTCTCCAACCTCATCGGCCTGGTGCAGCAGTGGCTGATCAACAAAAGCCTCAAGCCCTTAGCGGCGTAAACTGAGGGCATGGACGAGAAGAAAAAGAGCATCGACGACCTCCTCTCCGACCTGGGGGTGCTGGAAGAGGCCCCGGTGGGGGTGGAGTTAAAAGAGGCGGGGAAAGCCAGCCCCACGCAAAAAGGGCCCAAAGAGGTGCTGGAGAGCTTCCTGGTGGGCCTTTTGCTGCGCCTGGACCCCGCCCACTACGTGGAGATCCGCCAGGAGGGGAACCTCCTCAAGGCGGAGGTCAAGGGTGGAGACCTGGGGCGCTTTATCGGCAAGGAGGGGCGCACCTTAAAGGCCGTGGAGTACCTGGCCGGGGTGGTGCTGGCCAAGCACTTCGGCAGCGCCTACCGGGTGATCCTGGATGCCGCCGGTTACCGCAAGCGGCAGGAGGACAAGATCCGCAAGATCGCCGAGGATGCCGCCCTCACCGTGGCCATGACCCAGGAGCCCCTGCACCTTCCCCCCATGCGCCCCTCGGAAAGGCGGATCGTGCACATGCTCCTAAAAAACCACCCCCAGGTGACCACGGAAAGCCAGGGGGAAGGAGAGGAGCGGCACGTGGTGGTCTACCCCCGTGGTCAGGCTCCTTCGGGAACTCAAGACCAGGCTTAGGGCAGCGGGGCTTCCCGAAGGGGAAGCCCTGGACCTGTTGGCCCTGGCCTCGAGGCTTTCCCGGAAGGACCTGCTCCTAAGGCTCCTCGAGGCTCCACCCCCGGGCACCGAGGAAAGGGCCCGGGCCCTCTTGGAAAAGCGCCTTGCGGGCTACCCCTTGCAGTACCTTTTAGGGGAGGTGGAGTTCTTCGGCCTACCCCTGAAGGTGGCCGAGGGGGTCCTTATTCCCCGTCCCGAAACCGAAGGCCTAGTGGAGCTGGCCCTTAGGCTTCCCTTGCCCAAGGCTCCCCGCATCCTGGACGTGGGCACGGGCACAGGCTCCATCGCCTTGGCCCTCAAAGCGCACCTGCCCGAGGCTTTGGTCTTTGCCACCGACATAGATGAAAGAGCCCTGGCCTTGGCGGAGGAAAACGCCGAGCGCCTGGGACTTAAGGTTCACTTCCTGAAGGCCCCCCTCACGGGAGGCCTACGGGACCTGGATCTGGTGGTGGCCAATCCCCCCTACCTACCCCTGGGCTACCGGGAAATGGCTCCCCTCGAGCTGGCCCACGAGAACCCCTTGGCCCTCTACGCTGGGGAGGAAGGCCTGGCTGTGGCCCGTCCCCTGGCGGAGGAGGCCTTTGAGGCCCTCAAACCCGGCGGATTTCTCCTCCTGGAGCTCGCCCCGGAGAACGTCCAACTCCTGGCGGAAGAGCTTAAAGCCAAGGGATGGGAAGACGTGGAGGTGCTACAGGACCTAGCGGGTCGGGACCGGTACCTCCGGGCCCGGAGGCCCTCCCAGGAGCTGGAAGGAGAGAAGGGGCCTCTCCGTGGTCCATAGCTCCTTGGCGGCCACCACCCCCACCCGCACCACTCCCCGTTTCCCTTGAAGAAGGGCAAGGCCGCGGGCCAGCTCCTCGGGAGAGGGAAAGGTGGCGTATTCCGGGGCATACCCCGCCTGCAAAAGCCGTTGCCGCACGGCCTCCCCCAGGCCCTCGAGGGCCTCCTGGTTGCGGGCCTGGGTGGATAGGCGGAAGGTGCGGGCGGCCAGAACCTCCCCGGCGGCGAAGGCCTTGCGCTCAGGATAAAAGCGCACCCGCACCAAAAGCCTCCCCTCCCGGTACCCCGCCCCCTCCAGCACCGCAAGCCCCGGGCCTTGGGGCGCCTCCAAAAGCTCCACCCCCCGGAAACCCTGGAGAAGGGCCCGGCGCTCGGCCACCCGCTCCAAGGCCTCCCTCCCCTCCTCCGCCCCCAGGCGCACCTCCCCCAGGTAGAGACCCTGGCTGAGCCGAATCAGGCTCTGGGCCAGCTGGCCCCTCTCCCCCTGCAGCACCTCCGCCTGCACCAGGAGGTTTCTCACCCGTTCCTCCGTCTGGCGGAGCTCCTCCCGGGCCTTGCTCAAGCTGGCCTTAAGGGCCTCCACCTCCTCTGCCAGGGCCTGGCGCTGCCTTCGGGCCTCCTCCAGGCGGGCAAGAGCCCCCAGAACCTCCTCCTGAAGGCGCTTCCTCTCCGCCAGAAGCCTAGCCTTTTCCCCTTCCGCCCGCTCCGCTGCCTGTTGCAGGGCAAGGAGGCGGCTCTCCAGGGCCTTGAGCTCCCTGGTCCTCTCGGAGAGCGCCCGGTTCCTTTCCTCAAGAAGCTGGGAAAGAGCCTGGCGCTCCGCCTCGAGGGTAGCCCGCTCCCTTCCCAGGGCCTGCACCTGGGAGGCCAGGGCCTTGGCCTCTTCCTCCAGGCGTTTCCTCACCTGGTTGGCCTGCTCCAGGGCCCGGGAAAGATCCTTTCGCTCCTCCCGCAGGACATGGAGCTCCGCCAGGGTCCTGCTGGCCTCGGCCTCCATGGCCGCCTTGGCCTCCAGGAGGACCTGCCGCTCCCTCCTAAGCTGGTCCCGCTCAGCCCGGATGGCCTGGGCCTCGAGGATCACCTCCCTGGCCTCCCGAAACACCAGGAGGAACCCCAGGTAGCTGAAAAGGGCGATCCCCACCCCGGTGAGCACCGCCACCAGGGTGGCCGTCTGCCGGGGCCTGAGGCCAAAAAGGCGGTAGTGCCGCTTCCCCGCCCACTTGGCCACCCTATCCCCCAGATAGGCCACCAAGGCGGCCAGGAGGAGGATCAGGATGAGGAGGGCCCAGAAGGTCATGGCTTAAAGCTCGTAGTCCTCTCCCAGGTAGTGCCGCCTTACCCCCTGGTCCCGGGCAAAGGTATCGGGATCCCCGTGGAAGAGGATCTGGCCGTCATACATCACGTAGACCCGGTCGGTGATGGCCAGGGTCTCCCGCACCGCATGGTCGGTGATGAAAACCCCCACCCCCCGCCTCTCCCGGAGCTCGGCGATGACCTTTTGGATCTCCTTCACGTTCTTGGGGTCCACCCCGGTAAAAGGCTCGTCCAGAAGGATGAAATCGGGGTCGGTGCACAGGGCCCGCGCCATCTCAAGCCGCCTCCTTTCCCCACCGGAAAGGGCGTAGGCCATCTGGTCCTTGAGGTGGTAGATGGCCAGTTCCTCCAAAAGGGCCTTGGCCTTCTCCAGGCGCTCCGCCCGGGAAAGGGGCTGGAACTCCAAGACGGCCAGGAGGTTCTCCAGCACCGTCATCCGGCGGAAGGCGGAAGGCTCCTGGGGCAGGTAGCCCAAACCCAGCCGGGCCCGGCGGTACATGGGAAGCTGGCTTATTTCCCGTCCCTTAAGGAAGATCCGCCCCCCCGTGGGACGGATAAAGCCCACCATCATGTAGAAGGTGGTGGTCTTCCCCGCCCCGTTGGGGCCGAAGAGGGCCACGATCTCCCCGCGCTTGAGGCTCAGGTCCACCCCCCGCACCACCTCCCTGGGGCCGTAGCGCTTGCGCAACCCTTCTGCCAGAAGCTCCCCGTCCATTACCCTAAAGCCTAAGCCCCAACCTTTAGTCCCGGGTGAGATAATGGGCGAGGTATGGTGGTGACCCGCATCGCCCCAAGCCCCACGGGGGACCCCCACGTGGGGACGGCGTATATCGCCCTTTTCAACTACGTCTGGGCCAGGAAGAACGGGGGGCGCTTCCTGGTGCGCATCGAGGACACCGACCGCACCCGCTATGTGCCGGGGGCGGAGGAGCGCATCCTGGCCGCCTTGAAGTGGCTCGGCATCTCCTACGACGAGGGGCCGGATATCGGCGGGCCCCACGCCCCTTACCGGCAGTCGGAACGGCTACCCCTCTACCAAAAGCACGCCGAGGAACTCCTCAGGCGGGGGTGGGCCTACCGGGCCTTCGAGACCCCGGAGGAGCTGGAACGAATCCGCAAGGAAAAGGGGGGCTACGACGGCCGCGCCCGCAACATCCCCCCCGAGGAAGCCGAGGAAAGGGCAAAAAGGGGCGAGCCCCACGTGATCCGCCTAAAGGTGCCGAGGCCCGGCACCACCGAGGTGAGGGACGAGCTCAGGGGGGTGGTGGTCTACGACAACCAGGAGATCCCCGACGTGGTCCTCCTCAAGTCCGATGGGTACCCCACCTACCACCTGGCCAACGTGGTGGACGACCACCTCATGGGGGTAACGGATGTGATACGGGCCGAGGAATGGCTGGTTTCCACCCCCATCCACGTTCTCCTCTACCGGGCCTTCGGCTGGGAGGTGCCCAAGTTCTACCACATGCCCCTCCTTAGAAACCCCGACAAGACCAAGATCAGCAAGCGGAAGAGCCACACCTCCCTGGAGTGGTACCGGGCCGAGGGGTTCTTGCCCGAGGCCCTGCGCAACTACCTGGCCCTCATGGGCTTTTCCATGCCCGACGGGCGGGAGATCTTCACCCTCGAGGAGCTCATCGAGGCCTTCACCTGGGAGCGGGTGTCCCTGGGAGGCCCGGTCTTCGACCTGGAGAAGCTCCGCTGGCTCAATGGCAAGTACATCCGCGAGGTCCTCCCCCTCGAGGAGGTGGCGGAGCGGGCGAAGCCCTTTTTGCAGGCGGCCGGGCTTTCCTGGCCCAGCGAGGCCTACCTGAGGCGGGCGGTGGAGCTCATGCGCCCCCGGTTTGACACCCTCAAGGAGCTTCCGGAAAAGGCCCCTTACCTGTTCAGCGAGGACTACCCTTTCACGGAAAAGGCCCTGGAGAAGATGAGGGAAGGCCTTCCCGTGCTTCGCGAGGTGGAGCCCCTCCTCCGGGCCCAGGAGGACTGGAGCGAGGCTGCCCTGGACGCCCTCCTCCGGGGCTTCGCCCAGGAGCGGGGCCTTAAACTCGGCCAGGTGGCCCAGCCCTTACGGGCCGCCCTCACGGGAAGCCTGGAAACCCCGGGGCTTTTCGAGATCATGGCCCTTCTCGGCAAGGAGCGGGTCCTCGCCCGGCTGGCCCGGGCCCTGGCGGGAGGAACTTCGTGAAACACCCCACAAGCCAGGGTATACTGGAGCCATGAGGCGGGTTCTCCTTACTCTCCTTCTCGTTTTGGGAATGGCCAGCGCCCAGAGCGCCATTCAGATGCGGTTTGGCTATGGGGAAAGCCTTGGGCTCACCTTCGGGGCGGGGCTGGAAAACCGCCTGCGGCAGAACCTCTCGGGCCGGCTTTCCGCCATGCTGGCCCCGGCAGCCCCGGGTGTGGCCCTGGAGGGAGCCCTCCTCTTCAAACCCGACCTGGGCCAGTACGACCCCAGCCTGAAGGGCCTCCTCCCCTACTTCGGCGGGGGGCTCAGCGCCGTGGTGGGGCCAAGCCTCACCGCCGGGGTGAGCTTCACCGGGGGGCTGGAGGGCCTTCTGGACCCCTACACGGGGCTTTTTGCCGAGGCCACCTACGTGTACGGCTTCGCCAACTTCCCCAAGGTCTGGCACTTCACCCTGGGGGTAAGTTTCCGCTAAAGGCCCTAAGGCGGGGTGCGGGGGCTTGCAAAATAGGGAAACGATGGGCTTCTTTGACCGATTGAAAGCCGGCCTCGCCAAGACGCGGGAAACCCTCCTCAAGGCCATCCCCTGGGGCGGAAGCCCGGAGGAGGTCCTGGAGGAGCTGGAAATGGCCCTCCTTGCCGCCGACGTGGGCCTCGAGGCCACCGAGGAGCTCCTGGCCGAGGTAAGGGCCTCGGGGCGGAAGGACCTGAAGGAGGCCGTTAAGGAGAAACTTGTCCAGATGCTGGAGCCGGACGAGCGCCGGGCCACCTTGAGGAAGCTTGGCTTCCGCCCGCAAAACCCCAAGCCCATAGAACCCCAGGGCCACGTGGTCCTGGTGGTGGGGGTGAACGGGGTGGGCAAGACCACCACCATCGCCAAGCTGGGCCGCTACTACCGGAACCTGGGCAAGAAGGTGATGTTCTGCGCCGGGGACACCTTCCGCGCCGCCGGGGGAGCCCAGCTTTCCGAGTGGGGGAAACGCCTGGACATCCCCGTGATCCAGGGGCCGGAAGGAGCCGACCCCGCCGCTTTGGCCTTTGATGCGGCAAGCGCCCGGAAAGCCAGGGGCTACGACCTCCTCCTGGTGGACACCGCAGGCCGCCTCCACACCAAGCACAACCTGATGGAGGAGCTGAAGAAGGTGAAGCGGGCCATCGCCAAGGCCGATCCCGAGGAGCCCAAGGAGGTCTGGCTGGTGCTGGATGCCGTCACCGGGCAAAACGGCCTGGAGCAGGCCAAGCGCTTCCACGAGGCGGTGGGGCTCACCGGGGTCATCGTCACCAAGCTGGACGGCACCGCCAAGGGCGGGGTCCTCATCCCCATCGTGCGCACCCTTAAGGTGCCCATCCGGTTCATCGGGGTGGGGGAAGGCCCGGAGGACCTCCAGCCCTTTGACCCCGAGGCCTTCGTGGAGGCCCTGCTGGAGGCCTAATACCACCCCATGTGGGCTTGCGCCAGAACGTAGCTTCGCTGACGCATGGGGGCCCCGGTAGGGAGTCTCCGTGGAGTCTTTTGGTAACCTGGAAGCGCAGGAACCAAAAGCAAAGGGTATGAGAGGCTGTCGTAAAACCCTCCCACCCCACCTCAGGCGGCCCTGGCTAGCCGCTTCACCAGCAAGCGTAGCATGCCTAAATACATCCAGGCCTCCGTCACCTCAGGATGGTACTCGTAATCCTTCCCCAACCGTCGGTTCCACCCCATCCAAGCAAAAGTCCGCTCCACCACCCACCGCTTGGGCAAAGGCTTAAACCCCCGCTCCCGGGGAATCTCCGGCACTTCCGCATCAACCGCCCCCTCCCGCACCCAAACCCCACGCACCCCCGCATAGGGACGGGCCACCACCTCCAGCTCCAACCCCAAGGAAGTCGCCAGCCCCTTGCTGCTTCCCCGTTAGGGGAACACCTTGTGACCCCGGTACCCCCAGTCCACGGTCAGCCCGAAGGGCTATCTTGGAGAGCTTGCGCACCCGGGGCCACAAGGAAAGGTCCATCCCCAAGAGCAAGGCCTCCCCACCCCACTTGTCGTGCTCGTTGGCCGGATGGACAAAGGCTTTCAAGAGACGGCCCCCCGTATCCGTCAGGATCTGCCGCTGCAAGATTAGCCCTTGCGGGCTGACCCTCCCTTTGACCTTTTTCGCCCCGTCGTTTCCCCGGGGCCCCCTTTTTCCGTGGTCTGCAAGATACGGGCTATGCCCGTGACCACGGACTGGCTATCCATCACCAGGGCGCTTGGAGAGGCGTATCGCCCCTCCCGCTCCCGGTCCCGGCGGGCTAGGGCCTGGACGGCTTTCTCCCAAACTCCCTCCTTCTGCCACTTGCGGAAGTAGTGGTAGACGGTGGACCAATGGGGGAGGTCATGAGGCATAGCCCGCCACTTGATGCCGTTTTCTAGGGCGTAACGTGCTTCCCCTTTAGGGGAACACCTTCTGGATGGCGTTGACGATTTCCCGCCTGGGTACCTTGGCGGGTCGGCCACCGGGTTTTGGGGCGGGGTCACGGGCGAAGACCGTATCTTGGTAAGGGGGTCAAGGTAGCCCTTTCGGGCTGACCCAGGATGGCCCACTCTGCATCAGTCAAGTCGCTGGGATATACTCTGCGAGAGTTCACCCCTCAAGCATACCCCCACTTTTACGACAGTCTCTGAGACGGCACAAATGCCTCCTTGAGAGGGTGTAAAAAGCAAACCTCAACGCCAAAGGTGTGTTAGACCTTTAGA
>NZ_ATNI01000075.1:0-50151 GCF_000511705.1 Thermus sp. NMX2.A1 | reverse complement strand
GAACAGGTATAAACCTGCCCCGCTCGACTTGCATGTCTTAGGCACGCCGCCAGCGTTCACCCTGAGCCAGGATCAAACTCTCCAATAAAATTAACGCCCGAAGGCGTTGTTGGCTTCTTGGTGTTAGCCTCTGCTCTCCCCTTTTCAAGATCCCCCTGCTTGGGCTTTCGCCCGCGCAGCAAAAGCTATGCTATCAAGCCCCCTCCTTCTTGTCAACACCCCCCAGGCGCCGGATCTCCTCGATGAAGCGCTCCACGGAATCAAACTCCCGGTACACGGAGGCGAAGCGGATGTAGGCCACATGGTCCAGATCCCGTAAAAAGGCCATGGCCTTCAGGCCGATCTCCTCGGAGGTGATCTCCGGACCCGTCACCTGGTCCTCAAAGGTGTAGGCGAAGCGGCGGAGAACCTCCGGGTCCACGGGGCGCTTTTCGCACGCCAAAAGAAGCCCCCTCAGGAGCTTATCGGGGTTGAAGGGTTCCCTTCGGCCGTCCCGCTTCACCACCATCAAAGGCTCCAGCTGGGTGCGCTCGTAGGTGGTGAAGCGGCGGCCGCAGGCTGGGCACTCCCGGCGGCGGCGGATGGCCGCCCCCTCGTCGGAGGGGCGGGAGTCCACCACCCGGGTGTCGGGATGACCGCAGTAAGGGCACTTCATGGCACTTCCCTAAGGAGCTCGTAGATCTCGGGGGACGGGGGAGGCTCGGGAAGCTCCACCTCCAGCACCACCCCGCGCACCCCTTCGGAAACCATGGAACCCAGGCCCAGGGCCGCCCGGACCAAGGCTTGGTCGTAGGCTTCGGAAACCGGATCCCGGGAGGGCACCACCCCGTTCACCCGCACCCCGGGGAAGGTCCGGGTGACCCCCTCGATGAGCCCTTCCACCGCCCGGCGCACGGAAAGGGTATGGGGCTCTATGCGCACCGCCGGCGGCAGCACCAAGGTGACGAATCCACCCCCTGCCAGGTGGCGCAGACCCTGCTGGAGCACATACAGGCTGGACTTCACATCCTGGCTCATGAGGTCGTACCACTCCCCTTCCAGAAGCTCCACGAAGGGGGTCTTGCTCTCGGCGGTGGTCACGTGGACGATGCCGTCCAATAGCCCAAAAAGCTCTTCCACCTTTTCAAAGGTGCTGGTCACATCCAAAACCACGCTCATATCGCCCCGGATGGGGATGGCCGTGGCCCCCAAGGCCTCCACCTCCGAGGCCACGCTGGTGGCCAGCTCCACGTCGGGGTCCACGGCGATAACCGTGGCCCCGTTGCGCCCGTAGCCGTGGGCGATGGCCCGGCCGAAGCCCCTGCCGGCCCCGGTTACCATAACGATCCGCCCCTCGAGCCCCAAGATATCCCGTGACATCAGGCCCATTGTACGGGAAAATGAGGACATGGCCCGCATCCGCGTGGAAGAAGGGGACATCACCGAGTTCCGGGGGGATGCCATCGTCAACGCCGCCAACAACTATCTGAAGCTGGGCGCCGGGGTAGCGGGGGCCATCCTGAGGAAAGGAGGCCCCTCCATCCAGGAGGAATGCGACCGGATCGGGAAGATCCGGGTGGGGGAAGCCGCGGTCACGGGGGCGGGGAACCTGGGGGTGCGCTACGTGATCCACGCCGCCGTCCTGGGGGATGAGCCCGCCAGCTTGGAAAGCGTGCGCCAGGCCACCCGAAGCGCCCTGGAAAAGGCCGTGGAGCTAGGCCTAAGGACCGTGGCCTTTCCCCTTCTGGGCACCGGGGTGGGAGGGCTTCCCGTGGACCAGGTGGCCCAGGTGATGCTGGAGGAGATCAAGAAGGCCCCGGATACCCTCGAGGTCACCCTCTACGGCTACCGCAAGGAGGACGCCGAGGCCATCCGGAAAGCCCTTTGAGGCTACACCTTAAACATGCGAGGGCACTAGGGGGAACCTTCCTCCTGGGGTGGCGGGGGAGCCTCCTCCCGCCCAGAGGGAGGGGTGCTTCCGGGAGCGGCTGGGGCGGCTACCTTGGGGAAGTAATCCTTGGCCAGGGCCTCGAGGTCCTGGGCATCCACCTTGCCATCCCCGTTGCCATCCCCTTTTAGCTCCTTCCCCTCCTTGCCCCAGTTCTGGGCCAGTTGCAGGAGGTCGGCAAAGGGCCTGCCCCGCTTCAAAGCCTCCCCCAGGAGCTTCCCCTCCTTGTCGTAGAAGACCACCCGGGGGGAAAACCTGGGGGTAAGGGCCTTCTGCGGGGTGAGGAGGAGGCGGAAGGCCTCCTGGTCCTTTAGGGGTTTGGCGAAGGCCACATCCAGGCGCAAAAGCCCTGCCTCCGCATCGTAATCCAGGAGGTAGACGGGGCTCGCTACCTTCAGGCTGGCAAGATCCGGGCTCAGATCCTTTAGGGAAAGCTCCAGCTGGAAGCCCAGGGCCTCCCGCACCTCCACCCGGCCCAAGAGCAGGAAGGGCCCTTCCACCTGGGCCGGCGGGGCCACCAGGGTAAGCCTAGGCGGGGGTGGGTCGGACACCGTGAGGGTAAGCCGCTGGACCCGGCTGTTCTTGGCCCCGTCCTCCACGGTGAGGGTAAGGGGGAACTGGCCCTTCTCCCTGGGTACCCCGGTGATCCGCCCGCCCTGGAAGGCAAGGCCTTGGGGGAGTTTGCCCTCGAGGCTAAAGGTGTAGGGCCGCACCCCACCTTCGGCGCTGAAGGTGGCGGTGTAGGCCTCCCCCAGGTAGGCGGGAGGAAGGCTGGTGCTGGTGAGGCGCAGGGGTTCCATTCCCGCCCCCGTGGGGTCTTGGGTGCCACAGGCGGCCAGGAGGAGGAAGAGGGGCCAGAACTTCCGCATGGGTCCAGTCTAGCGGGTATAGTTGAAGGCATGATTAAGCCGGATTGGTGGATCCGGGAGATGGCCAAAAAGGGAATGATCGAGCCCTTTGAGGAAAGGCTGGTGCGGGAAGGGGTGATCAGCTACGGGCTTTCCAGCTTCGGCTACGACCTCCGCGCCGCCCCAGAGTGGAAGATCTTCACCAACGTCTTTTCCACGGTGGTGGATCCCAAGGGCTTTGACCCCAAAAGCTTCGTGGAGTACGAGGGCGAGGAGGTCATCATCCCCCCCAACTCCTTCGCCCTCACCCGGAGCATCGAGTACATTCGGATGCCGGAGAACGTGATCGCCATCGCCCTGGGCAAAAGCACCTATGCCCGTTGCGGCATCGTGGCCAACGTGACCCCTTTAGAGCCCGGCTGGGAGGGGCATGTTACCCTGGAGATCTCCAACACCACCCCCCTGCCCGCCAAGGTCTACGCCAACGAGGGCATCGTGCAGATCATCTTCCTCGAGGGCCCGCGGCCCGAAACCACCTATAAGGACCGCCGGGGCAAGTACCAAGGGCAGAAGGGCATCACCCTGCCCCGGGTGTAGGCTATGAAGGTGCGCCTCCTCTTCCTCGCCTTCCTTCTCCTCCTGGGCGCCTGCAAGGGTGAGAGCATGCAACCCCTTCCCTACCTTTCGGAAACACCGGTCCGATCCTTCAAGGCACCCCAAAAGGTGCTGGAAGACGACAAGGATTACTACGCCCGCCTGAAGACCACCAAGGGGGATATTCTTCTTGATCTCCTGGAGAAGGAGGCCCCCAACACGGTGAACTCCTTCGTCTTCCTGGCCCTCCACCGCTTCTTTGAGGGGGTGGTGTGGCACCGGGTCATCCCGGGCTTCGTGGCCCAGACAGGGGATCCCACGGGCACCGGCCGGGGTGGGCCCGGGTATAGCTTCGGGTTGGAGATCGCCCCCGGTTTGGCCTTCGACCGGGAGGGTATGGTGGGCATGGCCCGCACCCAGGACCCCAACTCCAACGGCAGCCAGTTCTTCATCACCCTGGCCCCCACCCCCCACCTCACCGGGCAGTACACCCTCTTCGCCAAGGTGGTGGAGGGCATGGAGGTGGTAAGGCGCCTTGCCCCCACGGAGGGCCCAGGCGCCACGGGGGAACGGGACAAGATCCTCAGCGTGGAGATCCTGGTCAAGGAATGATCCCCGAAGGCACCCGTTTTCTGCTTCCCCCCGAAGCCCGGCTCAAGGCCGAGCTTATGGCCCGGCTACGGGATCTCTTCCTCCGCCATGGGTATGAGCCCGTGGAACTCCCGGCCCTCGAGGTCTACGACCCCTCCCATCCCCTGGCGGAACGGGCCTTCAAGCTGGTGGACAAAACCGGGGAGGTCTTGGCCCTTAGGAGCGAGTTCACCACCCTTCTGGCCAAACTCCTAAGGCCCCACCTGGGGGAAGGAGTGGCCCGCTTCCAGTACGCCGGGGCCCTTTGGCTTAGGGAAGGGGATGCGGAACTCGGCCGCTACCGGGAGTACACCCAGGTGGGGCTGGAACTCATCGGGGCCACGGGCCCCCTGGCGGATGCCGAGATCCTCTCCCTGGTCTTCGCTGCCCTCGAGGCCCTGGGCCTGGAAGGGGAGGTGGAGGTGGGCCTTCCCAGCCTGGTGGGGGAGGTGCTCAAGGCCTCGGGCCTGCCGGAAGAGGCCCGCAAAGAAGCCCAGAGGGCCATCCATCGCAAGAACCTGCCCGAGCTCACCGAGCTCCTCTCCCGCCACCCGGTTTCCCCGGAGGCCCGGCGTACCCTCCTGGCCCTCCCCGACCTCTACGGGGGCATGGAGGTGCTGGCCGAGGCCAAGAGCCTCCCCCTCCCCGAAAGAGCCAGAAAGGCCCTGGAGGATCTGGAAAAGACCCTGGAACTTCTGGAAAGGCCCGTGCTTTTGGACCTGGGCATGGCCCGGCGCTACGAGTACTACTCGGGGGTCTTCTTCCGCGCCTACACCCCGGGGTTCGGCCTGCCCCTTTTAGGAGGCGGCCGGTACGACGGGGCCCTCCTCCCCAGGGCGGCGGGGTTCGCCATAGGGGTAGAGCGGGCCCTGGAGGCCCTAAAACCCCCCAGGGTGGACGTAAGCCCCGAGGTTTTGGCCCTGGACCTGAAGGCCCTTCGCCGCTTCGCCCGGGAAAAGCGGGTGGAGCTCTTCCACGGGGAAGACCCCGTGGCCTACGCCAAGGCCCGGGGCATCCCCTACCTGGCCCAAGGCGAGCGCATCTTTAAGGTGGAGGAGGCATGAAGCGCTTTGCCCTCACCATTGCCCTGCCCAAGGGGCGAATGTTTCAGGAGGCCTACGAGGCCTTAAGAAAAGCGGGGCTGGAACTCCCTTCCATAGAGAACCAGCGGGCTCTCCTCCACGGCAAGGAAGGAGGGATCGCCCTCCTGGAGCTTCGCAACAAGGATGTGCCCGTCTATGTGGACCTGGGGATCGCCGAGGTGGGGGTGGTGGGCAAGGATGTGCTTTTGGACTCGGGCCGGGACCTTTTCGAGCCGGTGGACCTCGGCTTCGGAGCCTGCCGCCTTTCCCTCATCCGGCGCCCCGGCGATACCTCCCCCATCCGGCGCATCGCCACCAAGTATCCCCTCTTCACCACCCGGCTCCTGAAGGAACGGGGCTGGGTGGCGGATGTGGTGGAGCTATCCGGAAACATCGAGCTGGCCGCGGTCACGGGCCTGGCGGATGCGGTGGTGGACGTGGTCCAGACCGGGGCCACCCTTAGGGCGGCGGGCCTTGTGGAGGTGGAGGTCCTGGCCCACTCCACCGCCCGCCTCGTAGTGAACCGGCAGGCCCTCAAGCTTAAACGCTCGCTTTTAAAGCCCCTGATCGCTAAGCTGAGAAACCGTGACGGAGGCCCGTAGACGCCGCATAGAGGAGGTCCTAAGGAGGCGCCAGCCCGACCTCACCGTTTTGCTGGAAAACGTGCACAAACCCCACAACCTCTCGGCCATCCTGAGGAGCTGCGATGCAGTGGGGGTCCTCGAGGCCCATGCGGTGAACCCCACCGGGGGCGTGCCCACCTTCAACGAGACCAGCGGGGGAAGCCACAAATGGGTCTACCTGCGGGTGCACCCCGACATCCAGACGGCCATCGGCCACCTGAGGGAGCGGGGCTTTCGGATCTACGCCACCGCCTTGCGGGAGGATGCCCTAGACTTCCGGGAGGTGGACTACACCCAGCCCACCGCCATCCTCCTGGGAGCGGAGAAATGGGGGGTTTCCCAGGAGGCCCTGGCCCTCGCCCATGGAGCCATAAAGATCCCCATGCTGGGCATGGTGCAGAGCCTGAACGTGAGCGTGGCGGCGGCGGTGATCCTCTTTGAGGCCCAAAGGCAAAGGTTAAAGGCGGGGCTTTACGAGCATCCCCGCCTGGACCCAGAGCTTTACCAAAGGGTCCTCGAGGACTGGCTCAGGAAGTGACGTAGGTAAGCCAGCCCTCGTACTCGGGCCGCAAGCCCCTGGCGGCCTCTAGGTAGACCTCCCGTAGCCTCAGGGCAATGGGCCCGGCGGTCCCCGAGCCAATGGGCCGCCAGTCGATCATGGAAACCGGGGTCACCTCGGCGGCGGTGCCGGTCATGAAGACCTCGTCGGCCATGTAGAGCTGGTCCCGGGTGGCCCGCACCACCTGGACCTCGTACCCGAGGTCCCTGGCGATGCGGATCACGGAATCCCGGGTGATCCCCTCCAGGTTCACCGAGTGCTCGAGGGCATAGATCACCCCGTCCCGCACGAAGAAGAGGTTTTCCCCGCTGCCCTCGGCCACATACCCCTCCTCGTCCAAAAGGAGCGCCTCGTCGGCGCCAGCCGCCACCGCTTCCATCTTGGCCAGGGCCGAGTTCACGTAGTTCCCTCCCACCTTGGCCTTGCCCGGCATCACGTTGGCGGGGAAGCGGGCCCAGGAGCTGGTGATGAGCTTGGCCCCCTTGCGCACCGCCTCCTCCCCCAGGTAGGCCCCCCACTCCCAGGCAGCCACCATCACCTCGGCGGGGTTGTTGGGCAGGGGGTTCACCCCCAAGGCTTTGGCCCCCATCCAGGCCAGGGGGCGGATGTAGCAGCTTTTGTAGCCGTTTCGCCGCACCACCTCCTTGATGGCCTCCTCGATCTCCTCCGGGGTGAAGGGGATCTCCATGCGCAGGACCTTGGCGGAGTTGAAAAAGCGCCGCACGTGCTCCTTTAGGCGGAAGATGGCCGCACCCTTGGGGGTTTCGTAGGCCCGTATACCCTCAAAGACGCTGGTCCCGTAGTGAAGGGCATGGCTTAGAACGCTGGTCTTGGCCTCCTCCTGGGGCAGAAGGGCCCCGTTCATCCAGATGAGACCGGCTTTGATATGAACATCCCCACCTTTAGCCTCGGGCTTCACCATGGCGAACCTCCGCCCCCATCATAACGCTTTTCCGCTCCTAGCCCTTTAACCGTAGCTCTCGGAAAACCCCCTTGGCCTCTTCCCCCAGGGCCCGGGCCACAGGTGCCTTAAGGCTTCCCTCCCGCACAAGAAGGTAGACGGTCCGCCCCGCCCCTGGGGGGCTCAAGGGCCTTAGGTGGAGGCGCTTGGCCCGGGGAAGGGTCCACAGGGCCACCTCAGGCAGAAGGGTAAGCCCCCCCACCTCCTCCACCAGAAGGATCAGGGTTTCCAGATCCCCGCTTTGAAACTCCACTCTTCGCCTTTCCAGGCTGGGACGGCAGACGGAAAGGACCTGATCCCGGAAACAGTGGCCTTCCGAAAGGATCCAGGTGTCCTCAAGGGGGATCTCCAAGGGATGAAGGCTCGCCTTGGCATAAAGGGGGTGCCCCGGGGAGATGTAGGCCAGAAACTCCTCGGAAAAAAGGGGAAGGCTCTGCACCCCCGGTGCCCGCTCCTCCGTACCCACCAACCCCGCATCCAACCGGCCCTCCACCAGCCCCTGAAGGATGGCCGGGGTGAGCTCCTCCTCCACCGAGACCTCGAGGCCCGGGTACCTTTCCAGCAACCGGGGCAAAAGCCTTGGCAGAAGATAAGGGGCCAGGGTAGGGATGACCCCCACGCGGAAAGGACCTTGGAAGACCCCCTCCTCTCCCCGGGCGATGGCCATGACCCTAGCCACCTCCTCCAGCACCCGGCGGGCCTGGGCCGCCACCCTTTCCCCCACCTCCGTGGGCTTTCCCTGCCTGCGGTCAAAGAGCTTGACCCCAAGCTCCTCCTCCAGCTTGCGGATCTGCACGCTGAGGGCAGGCTGGGTGAGGTAGACCCGCTCCGCCGCCCGGGTAAAGCTCCTCTCCTCCACCAGGGCCACCAGGTAGCGCATCTGCTCCAGGGTCATAAATTTAGTTTATTCCTATAACCAACAAGATGTATTGGACTTATGCGTGGATCCCCCCTAAGGTGAAAACTGCCTGGCCCTGCCAGGCAGGAGGTGACGAGGATGTTCCTGAGAATAGACCGCCTGCAGATCGAACTCCCCATGCCCAAGGAGCAGGACCCCAACGCCGCCGCCGCGGTACAGGCCCTACTGGGAGGGCGCTTCGGGGAAATGTCCACCCTGATGAACTACATGTACCAGTCCTTCAACTTCCGGGGGAAGAAGGCCCTTAAGCCCTACTACGACCTCATCGCCAACATCGCCACCGAGGAGCTGGGCCACATCGAGCTGGTGGCCGCCACCATCAACAGCCTCCTGGCCAAGAACCCGGGGAAGGACCTCGAGGAAAGCGTGGACCCGGTGGCCGCCCCCCTGGGCTTCGCCAAGGACGCCCGCAACGCCGCCCACTTCATCGCCGGCGGGGCCAACAGCCTGGTGATGGGAGCCATGGGGGAGCACTGGCACGGGGAGTACGTGTTCACCAGTGGGAACCTTATTCTGGACCTTCTCCATAACTTCTTCCTCGAGGTGGCCGCCCGCACCCACAAGCTCCGGGTTTATGAGATGACGGATAACCCCGTGGCCCGGGAGATGATCGGTTACCTCCTGGTGCGGGGCGGGGTGCACGCCGCCGCCTACGGCAAGGCCTTAGAAAGCCTCACCGGGGTGGAGATGACCAGGATGCTCCCCATCCCCCGCATCGACAACAGCAAGATCCCCGAGGCCAAAAAGTACATGGACCTGGGCTTCCACAGGAACCTCTACCGCTTTAGCCCTTCCGACTACCAGGACCTGGGGCTCATCTGGTCCGGCCCCTCCCCGGAGGACGGTAGCGAGGTAAGGGTGGTGGACGGCCCCCCCGAAGGCGGACCCGTCTTTGACGCGGGCCACGACGCTGCCGAGTTTGCCCCCGAGTTCCACCCAGGCGAGCTCTACGAGATCGCCAAGAAACTTTACGAGAAGGCCAAGTAAGGGGGTTCTTCCCGGCTGGGCCAAGAGGCCCAGCCGGCCCTAAAGCGCCCCATACCTCCCCCCGGGCAAAGCCTGGGCCAGCCCCTTAAGCTCCAGCAGGGTGAGGAGGGAAAGCACTTTTTCCGCAGGAACCCCCAAGGCCTGGGCCAGGTCCTCGGGGAGGGCTTCCCCTTGCCTAAGAAGGGCATAAAGCCCCTCCTCCTCCTGGGAAAGCTCCACCGCCCTTCTGGGCTTCCCGGAAAATCCCAGGTAGGAAAGAACGTCCTCTGCGGAAAGCACCGGATAGGCTCCATCCTGGATGAGGCGGTTGGTCCCCAAGGAGTTCGCATCCATAGGACGGCCCGGCACCGCCAAAACCTCCTTGCCCAGTTCCAGGGCATACCGGGCGGTGATGAGGGCTCCGGATTCCATGGGGGCCTCCACCACGATCACCGCCCGGGAAAGCCCGGCGATGATGCGGTTTCTTCTCGGGAAAAACTCCGGCTTGGGTCCGGTGCCGAAGGGGAACTCGGAAACCAGGGCCACCTTCCGGGCCAGCTCCCGGTGCTCGGGAGGATAGATGCGGTCCAAGGCGCTTCCCAAAACCCCCAGGGTGGACCCACCTCCCTCCAGGGCCCCCAGGTGGGCCTCCCGGTCCACCCCCCTGGCCAGGCCGGAAACCACGCAAAGCCCGGCCTCGGAAAGCTCCCGGGCAAGTTTGCGGGTGAAGGAAAGCGCCCAGGCGGAGGCTTTCCTGGTGCCCACGATGGCCACCGCCTTCCCTTCCTCCGGAAGATCCCCTTGCACATAGAGGTGGGTGGGAGGTTGGGGAAGCCTCCTAAGCCCCTCGGGAAAGGCCTCTTCCCAAAGCCCCAGGATGCGTACCCCCAAGGCCTCCGCCCGCTCCCTTTCCCGCCTGGCCTCCCCTTCCGCCTGGGGAAGCTGGGTTGCCACCTGGGGAAAGCGTTCTTTTAAGGAAAGAAGGGGGTTTTCCTCCGCCAAAAGCTCAAGAAGCCGCTTGGGCCCGATGCCGGGAAGCAGGGCCAGGGCCAAGGGATCCACGGGTTTAGAGTATACTGAAACATCTGGGTCACGGGCGGAGCCTGTATCCCGGAGTCCGTGCCCGAAGGTCCGGCCCCAGGCCCCAAGGCCAATCCAAGGGGGTCGGGATGACCTAGCAGATATGGAAGAGAAAACCTACTCCGGCTTTGTGGCCATCGTGGGCAAGCCCAACGTGGGCAAGTCCACCCTCCTCAACAACCTCCTGGGGGTGAAGGTGGCCCCCATCAGCCCCAGGCCCCAGACCACCCGGAAGCGCCTTAGGGGCATCCTCACCGAGGGAAACCGCCAGATCGTCTTCGTGGACACCCCGGGCCTTCACAAGCCCATGGACGCCCTGGGGGAGTTCATGGACCAGGAGGTCTACGAGGCCCTTTCCGACGTGAACGCCGTGGTGTGGGTGGTGGACCTCCGCCACCCCCCTACCCCTGAGGACGAGCTGGTGGCCAAGGCCCTCAAGCCCCTGGTGGGAAAGGTGCCCATCCTCCTGGTGGGCAACAAGCTGGACGCTGCCAAATACCCCGAGGAGGCCCTCAAGGCCTACCACGCCCTCCTGCCCGAGGCTGAGGCCAGGATGCTTTCCGCCCTGGACGAACGCCAGGTGGCCGAGCTCAAAGCGGAACTCCTGGCCCTTCTCCCCGAAGGCCCCTTCTTCTACCCCGAGGACTTCGCCAAAAGCGACCAGGACTTCGGGGAGTGGGTAGCGGAGATCATCCGGGAGGAGGCCATGAAGCGCCTCTGGCACGAGGTGCCCTACGCTGTGGCGGTGAAGACCGAGGAGGTGGCGGAGAGGGAAAACGGCATCCTGTACATCAAGGCCGTCCTCTATGTGGAACGCCCCTCGCAAAAGGCCATCGTCATCGGGGAGGGGGGCAGGAAGATCAAGGAGATCGGCCAGGCCGCCAGGAAACAGCTGGAGGTTTTCCTGAACCGGCAGGTGTACCTGGACCTCGAGGTCAAGGTCTACCCCGACTGGCGGAAGGACCCCGAGGCCTTGCGGGAGCTGGGCTACCGATCCTCCATAGGGTGAGGAAGAGCATTCCCCTGGGGGCCTTTTCCGGTTAGCATACCCATATGCCCTGGCTCCTTCCTCGAGGCATCGCCCCCCTTCACGAAAAGGCCCTGGACCGCTTCATCGGGGCTTTGGTGGAGAAGCTTTCCGATCCCAGCGTGGACCGGAACGCCCTGGTGAGAGAGGAGCTTGCCCGCCTCCTCTACGGCCGACCCTATGCGGAACTCCTGGAGCTAAACCCCCTGGCCGCCATGGGGCTAGACCCCGAGGGCATCACCTTTGAAGCGGAGTACTACGCCGCCACCGACCAGGAGAAGTTCCAAAAGGTTAAACCCCTCCTTTGGTTCTGGAAGGTTTTGGACCTCACCCCCATCGGCCAGTCCGTGCACTCCGGGGTGGCCATCCGCCGGGCCTTAGCCCCCTTCATCTTCAAGCGGGTGGGGAAAAACCCCAAGTTCTTCCAGAACGTGGAGTTTTCCGTGGGGTACAACCTGGAGCTGGGGGACGACGTGGTGGTCCACCGTTACGTGCTCCTGGACGACATCGGGGGCATAAAGATCGGAGACCGCACCTCCCTTTCCGACTACGTGAACGTCTACAGCCACACCCACCACGTCCTGGCCTCCCCTGACGTCACCCTAAAGGAAACCATCATCGGTAGCGGGGTGCGCATCACCTACCACGCCACCATCCTGGCCGGGGTGCGCATCGGGGACGACGCCATGGTGGGCACGGGGGGCCATCGTCACCAAGGATGTGCCTCCCCATGCCATTGCCTTGGGCATTCCCGCAAGGCCCACCCGCTATAAGGTCCGCCACGACTGCCCCTACTGCCGCAAGGGGGAACCCCATCCCTCGGACCTCATCCCCAAGGCCCCCGACCGCAAGGGCAACCCCGACTTCCCCGACTTCCTCCCCCCTGGCTTCGGAACCCGGGAGGCCTAGGCCATGTGGACCAAGGAGGAGCTGGACCGGTACCACCGCCAGATGATCCTGCCCCAGGTGGGGCCTGAAGGGCAGGAAAAGCTCAAGCGCTCCTCCGTGGTGGTGGTGGGGGCCGGAGGCCTGGGGGTGCCGGTCCTGCAGTACCTGGTGGCCGCCGGGGTGGGGCGGGTGGGCATTGTGGAGATGGACCGGGTGGAGCTTTCCAACCTCCACCGCCAGGTGCTCTACGCCACGGAGGATGTGGGCAAACCCAAGGCCCTGGCCGCCAAGGAGCGCCTCTTAGCCCTGAACCCTCTGGTGCAGATCGACACCTACCCCGTGCGCCTCACCTCGGAAAACGCACTAGAGATCCTGAAGCCTTACGACCTGGTGATCGATGCCTCCGACAACTTCCCCACCCGCTATTTGGTGAACGACGCCTGCGTGCTCCTGGGAAAACCCCTCGTCTACGGGGCCATTTACCAGTTTGACGGCCAGGTGGCGGTCTTTCACCACCTGACCCCCGAGGGGGAGATGGGCCCCTGCTACCGGTGCCTCTTCCCCAAGCCCCCTCCTCCGGGAAGCGTTCCCTCCTGCGCCGAGGCCGGGGTCTTCGGGGTGTTGCCGGCGGTGGTGGGAAGCCTCATGGCCGCGGAGGCCCTTAAGGTGCTTTTGGGGATCGGGAAACCCCTGGCCGGGTCCCTGCTCCTCTACGACGCCTTAGAAGCCCAGTTCCGCAAGCTCTCCCTGCGCCGCAACCCCGCCTGCCCGGTCTGCGGGGACCACCCCACCCAGCGGGAGCTTATAGACTACGAGGCCTTTTGCGGCCTTTGATCCTACCGGGTGGGGGTCCCCCGGGCTACTCCCTTGGACCCTTAGGGGGCGCGCTAAGGTGGGAAAGAGCCAAAAGCTAGAGGGAAAAAGCCGGGGGTCTTACCCCGGCTTCCCCATAGCCTCTCTCCTAAGCCCGGGCCTCGAGGGGCACGTAGGGCACGTCCAACTCCCCGGTATACTTGGCATCCGGCCTGAGAAGGCGGTTATCCAGGGCCTTGTACTCCAGGATGTGCCCCACCCAACCGGAGATACGGGCCACGGCGAAGATGGGGGTGAAGAACTCCAGGCCAAACCCCAGGTCGGAGTAAACCACCCCGGAGTAGAAGTCCACGTTGGGGTAGATGCCCCTGGGGTTCAGGACCTTGCCCGCCTCCTCCTCCACGATCTTCAGGATCTGGTATTCGGTGGAATGCCCATGGGTTTCCGCCACGATGCGGGCCAGTTTTTCCAGTACCCCAGCCCTTGGGTCAAAGGCCTTGTAGACCCGGTGGCCCATGCCCATGATGCGCTCCTTCTTGGCCAGCTTCTCCCGCACCCACTCCCGCGCCCTTTCGGGGGTGCCGATCTCCCGGATCATCTTCATCACCGCCTCATTGGCTCCCCCGTGCCTGGGACCCTTGAGGGAAGCCACGGCGGCGGTGATGGCGGAGTAGAGGTCGGTTTCCGTGGAAAAGGCGGCGATGGCGGTAAAGGTGCTGGCGTTGAAGCCGTGCTCGGCGTGCAGAATAAGGGCAGCGTCCATGAGGCGCTCCTGCTCCTTGGAGGGTTCCACCCCGTTAGCCATGTACAAGAAGTTGGCGGCGTGGGAGAGATCCTCCCGGGGAGCCAGGGGCTCCTTCCCTTCCCTCAGGCGCTTGTTGGCGGCCACAATGGTGGCGAACTTGGCGATGAGGGAAAGCCCTTTTTGGTAGAGGGCCTCTTGGGAGATGTCCCCCTCGGTGGGGTCCAGCATCCCCAGCTCGGAAACCGCCGTGCGCAGGAAGCTCATGGGATGGGCCGAGAGGGGATAGCGGCGGAAGGATTCCAGGATATGCTCGGGCAAGGCCCGTCGCCTGGCCAGCTCCTTTTTGAACCCCTCGAGCTCCTCCCGTTTGGGAAGTCTCCCATGTAGCAGGAGAAAGGTGGTTTCCTCAAAGGTGCTCTTTTCCGCCAGCTCCTGGATGGGGATCCCGTAGTAGTAGAGGCGGCCCGCCTCCCCGTCGATGAAGCACATCCGGCTTTCCGTAAAGAGCACGCCTTCCAAACCCCTTGCCACTTCCATACGCTCCTCCTTTTTTCGCACCCCAAGGGTGCTTCCACGCCCATCATACCAGGGTGGCCTGACGCTGCTGGGTTGTAGCTGCTAGAGGGCATCCTCCTGCAGGATCAGGGTCTTGAGGTAAAGGCTTTCCGGCACGTGCAGGCTCCAGGGATGGTCTTTGGGCTGGTAGGTGAGGCCGTGCACCCTCAGGCGCATCCCCCGGTCGGCGGCCGCCCGCCGGGCCACTTCCAGAAGGTCCTCCGCCTTGAGGTAATAGCTGCAGGTGGAAAGCCAGAGGTACCCCTCGGGCGCAAGAAGGCGCAAGGCTTCCCGCAAAAGGTCCACCAGGTGCCGCTTCATGGGGGGAATCTCCTCTGGGCGCTTCACCAGGGTAGGAGGGTCCAGGAGGATGTGATCGAAAAGCCCTTGAAGGCCTCTAAGCACCTCCAAGGCCTCCCCCTGGCGGATGTCCACCTTTAAGCCCATCCTCAAGGCCACCTGGTCCAGGATGGCCAGGGCCTCGAGGTCCTTGTCCACCGCCAGGGCATGGGCTCCTTTCCGCGCAGCCCTCAAGGCAAAGCCCCCCACGTAGCTAAAGACATCCAAGACCCTTTCCCCAGGGCGCACCATGCCCTCAAAGAGGCGGCGGTTCTCCCGCTGGTCCAGGTAAAACCCCGTCTTCTGGGCCAGGGCCAAGGGGATGGGGAAAACCAGGCCATCCTCCTCCACCGCCAAAACCTCGGGCACCTCCCCGTAAACCGCCCCCACCCTCTCGGGAAGCCCTTCCTGCCTCCTGGCCTCCACGTCGCTCCGCTCGTAAACCCCCTTGGGGCCCACTGCCTCTAGGAGGGCGGGAAACCAGACCTCCCTTAAAGCCTCCATCCCCCGGGTGCGCACCTGGAGAACCAGAACCTCTCCAAACCGGTCCACCACCAGGCCGGGGAGGCCATCCGCTTCTCCATGCACCAGGCGGTAGCTTTGGCCCATTCCCTCCCTCTTGCGCAAGGCCCGCTCAAAGCGGGCCAGAAAAAAGGCCCGATCCAAAGGGCCAGGGTCAAAGCGATAAGCCCGGAACGGGATGCGGGAACCCGGGTCCAGGTAGCCCACCGCCAAAAAACTGCCATCTGCGGCCACTGCCTCCGCCACCCCTGCCTGCTTGGGAATCCCCTCCAGCTCGTCCCGGTAGAGGTTGGGGTAGAAGTTTCGAACCTTCTTCTCCTTTCCCGGCTTGACCACCACCCTCAGCACGGGCTCAGCATACCCTTGTGCTATTTTGGAACCATGAACCGAAAACGCTGGCTGGCCCTTCTCCTCTTCGTGGCGGTGGCCCTTCTCGTGGTGGGCCTGGGGCGCCTCATCCAATCCCGGGAAACCGGCCACCCCTGGCGGGAAGCCACCCTGTACGGCCGGGGCGAAAAAGTCGTCCTCCTGGAGGTGGTGGGCAGCATCCCCATGGGGAAGGACCTCGAGGACCTCCTCTCCAAGATCCGCCAGGCCCGGGAGGATCCCGGCATCCGGGCCGCGGTCCTCTTCGTGGATAGCCCTGGGGGTAGCGTCACGGAAACCGAGGCCATCCACCGCGCCCTGAAGGACCTGGCCCGGGAAAAGCCCCTGGTGGCTGCCTTCGGCACCGTGGCCGCCAGCGGGGGCTACTACGTGGCCACCGCCGCCCGCGAGATCTTCACCCCGGCCACCGCCGTCACCGGCTCCATCGGGGTTATCGCCACCCTTCCCCAGGTCCAGGGTTTACTGGCCAAACTGGGCGTTCAAGTGGAGGTCCTCAAGGAAGGCCGGCTCAAGGGTATGGGCTCCGGCCTCCGGCCCCTCACCCCGGAGGAGCGAACCCTCATCCAGGGCTACATGCGCGAGGCGTACGAGCTTTTCGTGGCCAGGGTTGCGGAGGGAAGGCACCTTCCTAAGGACAAAGTGCGGCAACTGGCCGATGGCCGCATCTACTCGGGAACCCAGGCCATCGCCCTTGGGCTTGCGGACCGGGAAGGCTACCTGGAAGACGCCGCCAAGCGGGCCGCGGAGCTGGCCGGCCTGGAGGGGTTCCGCCTGGTGCGCTATGTGAAACCTAAAGGACTGCTGGACGGACTTCTGGGCGAGGAGTTTCCCCTGGGCCTTTCCTCGGAAACCGAGCAGCTAGTTTCCCTGCTCGGCCAGAACCGGTTTCGCCTCGAGTACCGCTACCTGGGAGGAGGACTATGGTGATCGCTAGCCCCTGGCGCAGGCTCGTGGCCTCCCTTATTGACGGCCTCATCCTGGTTCCCCTGAGCTTCCTCCTGATGGCCCTGGCCGGGATAAACCCCCTGGCGCAAACCACCACCTTCGTCCAGGACCTCCTCTTCAACTGGATACCCAGCTGGGCCTACTACGTGATCCTCACCGCATTGTATGGGGCAACCCCAGGAAAAATGGCCCTGGGCCTCAAGGTGGTCCGCACGGACGGCCAGCCTGTGGACTGGCTCACCGCCTTTATGCGGGAGGTGGTAGGCAAGACCCTTTCCACCCTGCCCCTCCTCCTGGGCTACCTCTGGGCCTTCTTCCACCCTAAGCGCCAGGCCTGGCATGACCTCATCGCCGACACCCTGGTGGTGCGCTCAGGCCCAGCCAGTGCCAGGTCCGAAGATGAGGCCCCGTAAACCGGGCAGGGCCGCAGAAACCCCCCGCACCCCTCTGGATCCATCCCCGAAACAAGGGGAAAGGTGGGGTAGGGCTTTCCGTCCGACGGAAAACAGGCAAGGGGCTACCCTGAGGATGTATGGATAGGCTTACGGATGTTGCGGCGGGCCTTTTCCTCTATGCCCTCATGGCAGGGAAGGACAGGGAGGAAGCCCTGGCCATCGCTCTCTCCGACCCTCCCTCTCACCTTGAGGCAAGCCTCCTTGCCCTATTTGCCCAGGCCCATGGCGTGAACGGGAAGAATCTGGAGGAAATAGAAGAGTATGCCATGAGGTTCCGAACCGGAAGCCCACTTCCACGGGAAATCTCCCCGATATCGCCCGAGGAACTGAGAGCCTTCTACCTGGAAACCTGGGGAGTGGACCCCATGCAGGAAGAAAACGAGGCTTGAAACCATGCGAGGCCCACTATACCACCCAGCTGAGCCCCCTACACATTGAACCCGAACATGCGCATCATGCGCTTGCCTTCCTCGGTCATTCTGGCAGGGGTCCAGGGAGGAGTCCAAACGAACTCCACATTCACCCCCTGCACCCCGGGAAGGCGCATCACCGCCATTTCCGCATCCGCCTTCACCATGTCCTGGGCGGGACAGCCGATGGCGGTGAGGGTCATGGTGAGGTCCACCACCCCGTTTTCGTGGATCTCCACATCGTAGACCAGCCCCAGGTCCACGATGTTCACGGGGATTTCCGGGTCGTAGACCACCTTCAAGGCCTCGAGGACCTGCTCCTTGGTGGGCAGACCCTCTTTGCCCCCCGCCTGGTTCGCATTCCCTTCCTGCAAGCCAGCCTGCCCCTCCGGCAAACCCTCGCGGTGCCTCTCGTCCATGCTTTACAGGATACCCCTTCCCCCAGCATCCCGCCCACCCGGCCTCACCATTCCCCAAAAGCTTCCTGGTCCTGGCCAAACCGCCACGGGTGTGGCACAATGTCTTCCGGTTGGGGAGTAGCCCCAAGGCCAGCCTTCCGTCAAGACGGGCACGGGCCCCGGGAGGCTGGGGGCGGAAAGCCCGGGCAAGACCACCGCTTAAGCGGTGGTCTTTATCTTTTGGGAGGTGAGCATGGAAACCAGTGTCCTCTCGGTGATCCTAATCCTGGTGGCCCTCGAGGTCATCCTGTCCGCCGACAACGCCCTGATCCTGGGGGTCATCGTCCAAAGGCTACCCGTTCACCTCAGGCGTAGGGCCCTCTTCTACGGCATCCTGGGAGCGTACGTGCTCAGGGGCCTCGCCCTTCTTTTCGCCGCCTTGGTCATCAAGCTCTGGTGGGTCCAGGTGCTGGGCGCTGCTTACCTGCTTTACGTGGCCTTGAAGCACTTCCTCAGGGCGGAGGGAGCCCATGCAGCCCCGCCATTGGAGGTGAGCGCCGCCCAGTTTTGGAAAACGGTGGCCCAGGTGGAACTCATGGACCTGGCCTTCGCCGTGGACTCGGTTCTGGTGGCCGTGGCCCTTTCCGATAAACTCTGGGTCATCTACACCGGGGTCTTCCTGGGCATCCTGGCCCTCAGGATGCTGGCCAGTCTGGTGGTCACCCTCCTGGACCGCTACCCTCGCTTCAAGCACCTGGCCTACGTGGTGGTGGGGCTTGCGGGGGTGAAGCTCCTGGTGGGCGGCTGGGACAAGCTCACCAAGGAGGTTCTCCACCGCCCCGAGCTGGCCGTGGGATTGGACAAGGAAGCCTTCAGCCTCCTCATCCTGGCGGTGCTCCTTCTGGGAAGCCTCTGGGCCTTGCGCAAGCCCGCGGCCCAACCCTCATAGGATGAGCCTCTGGACCTACTTTCTCCCGGCCCTTCTCCTCTTTTTGGAGGTGGGGTTCCCCTTCGGCCTTCTCGTGCCCGGAGGGGACACCCTCCTCCTGGCCTTGGGAGCCCTGGCCGGGGAGGGAAGGCTAAGCCTCTTCCCCCTCCTTCCCCTCCTCTTCCTGGGAAGCTACCTGGGACACGCGGTGGGGTACGGCCTGGGGCGGATCCTGGGCCAAAGGCTCCTCGAGCGCTTTCCCGAGCACCTAAGGGAGCGGGCCATCAAGCTCCTAAGCCGTTTCGGCCCCTCGGCCCTCCTCCTTGCCCCTTTTGTGCCGGGCATGCGCACGGCGGTGCCCTTCTTGCTTGGGACCTTGGGCTTTCCCTGGCTGCCCTACCTGCTCCTAGCCGCCTTGGGAAGCCTCCTCTGGACCCAGGGGCTCGTCCTCTTCGCCTACTTCCTGGGGGAAAGGCTTCCCGCCTGGCTCCTCTGGCCTATCCTGCTCCTCCTCGCCCTTCTTCCTCTTCTGCGCCGAAAGCCCAAAGCCTAGATGTACTTCTCCCCCCGCACCACCCAGACGTTCTCCACATAGGCGATCACGGCGTAATGGGGAAAGTAGGCCTCCTGCAAGCGGGCCAGGATCCTGAGGGCCACTTCTTCGGGAACGATGGTTTCCAGGCGGATGTTCTGGCCCTCCCAGTCCAGGCTGCGCATGCCCCGGGAACCCTCTCCCCTGGCGGGCACGGTGGTGTACCCCTTGGCCCCCAGGCGCTTGATCTCCTCCACCAGCTTCTTCTCCAGGATGCTTTCCGCCACGATGGTGACCAGCTTCAAAGGCACCAGGTCCATGCTTCACCCCCCCATCCATTGAGCCAAGGTGTGGTAGATGGGAATACCCAGAACCAGGTTAAAGGGAAAGGTTACCGCCAGGCTTGCCGCCAGATACAGGCTGGGGTTGGCCTCGGGCAGGGCGATGCGCACGGCAGCGGGAGCAGCGATGTAGCTGCTGCTAGCTGCCATGGCCCCCAAGACGGTGGCCCCGCCCACGGAAAACCCCACCAGGTGCCCCACATAGACCCCCACGGCTCCGTGAAAGAGGGGAAGGAGGGTTCCGTAGAGGATCAGACGGAAGCCCACCTGCCTTAAGGTGGCGAACCTCGTGGCCGCCACCATCCCCAGGTCCATGAGGAAAAGGGTGAGGGCCCCGTAGAAGGGATCCGCAAAAAAGGGCTTTACCCGTTCCATCCCCGCCTCGCCGGAAAGGGCCCCGATGAGAAGCCCACCCACCAGGAGGACCACGCTCTTCCCGGTGAGGACCTCCTGGAAGGCCTCCCCCAGGTTTCCACCCCCCCGCTTGGCCAAAAGCAGGGCCACCACGATGCCGGGCACCTCCAAAAGGGCCATCAGGGTGGGCAAAAACCCCTCGGGCCGGTGGCCCACTGCCTGGGCGAAGGTGAGGGCTGCCAGGAAGGTTACCGCGGAAACCGAGCCGTAATGAGCGGCCAGGGCCCCAGCATCCACCCGGCCCAGGACCAGAAAGCGGCGGGCCAGAAAATAACTGGAAAGGGGCCGGAAAAGCCCCAAACCCAGGGTGGCCAAGGCAGGAAGAAGCACGATAGTCAGGGGCGTTTTGGAAAGCTCCACCCCCCCTTTGAAGCCAATGGCGAAGAGCAGGTAGATGGAAAGCGCCGTGTACATGGCCTCAGGGAAGGCGAGGTCGCTTCTAAGAAGCCGGGCCGCCATCCCCAGGGCGAAGGCCAGGACCATGGGCGAAAAAAGGTTGAGCCGAAGGAGCTCCAAGGCATCCATGGCCTGCCTTTTACCACAGGCGGGAGGGCTTGGTACAATCCGGTACGATGCGGCCTTTGGTGGGCGTCATCATGGGCTCCAAGTCCGACTGGGAAACCCTCCGCCATGCGGCGGAAACCCTGGAAACCCTAGGCATCCCCTACGAGGTGCGGGTGGTCTCTGCCCACCGCACCCCGGACCTGATGGCGGACTACGCCAAGACCGCCAAGGAGCGGGGGCTTATGGTGATCATCGCCGGAGCTGGCGGAGCTGCCCACCTTCCCGGCATGACCGCCGCCCACACCCCTTTGCCCGTGCTGGGGGTGCCGGTGGAAAGCAAGGCCTTGAAGGGCCTGGATTCCCTTCTTTCCATCGTGCAGATGCCCGCCGGCATCCCCGTGGGAACCTTGGCCATCGGGAAAGCGGGAGCGGTGAACGCCGCTCTCCTGGCTGCCAGCATCGTAGGGCTCTCCTACCCTGAGGTGATGGAGCGCCTCGAGGCCTATCGCAAGGCCCAGACGGAGGCCGTCTTGGCCCACCCCGACCCCCGGGAGGAAGGATGAAGCTGGGCATCCTGGGCGGGGGCCAGCTGGGGAGGATGCTGGCCCTGGCGGGCTATCCCCTGGGGCTTTCCTTCCGCTTCCTGGACCCCTCCCCCGAGGCCTGCGCCGGGCAAGTGGGGGAGCTGGTGGTGGGGGATTTTCTGGACGAAGAAGCCCTCCGGCGCTTTGCTGAGGGGCTTGAGCTGGTCACCTATGAGTTCGAAAACGTGCCGGTGGAAGCCGCCCGGTTCCTTGAGGCAAGGCTTCCCGTCCTTCCCCCGCCCAAGGCCCTGGAGGTGGCTCAGGACCGCCTGGCGGAAAAGACCTTCATGCACAGCCTGGGGATACCCACCCCTCCCTTTCGCCGGGTGGATGGCCTCAGGGAGCTTAGGGAAGGCCTCGAGGCCCTGGGCTTCCCCGCCCTCCTCAAGACCCGCAGGGGCGGGTACGACGGCAAGGGCCAGGCCCTTCTCACCTCATGGGAGGAGGCGGAAAGGGCCTTCCACGCCCTGGGGGGAGGGGGATTGATCCTCGAGGGGTACGTTCCCTTCCAGCGGGAGCTTTCCATCCTGGGGGTGCGGAGCCGAACCGGGGAGGTGGCCTTCTATCCCTTGGTGGAAAACCGCCACCAGGGGGGTATCCTGCGCCTTTCCCTGGCCCCGGCCCCAGGGGTTTCCCCCACCCTGCAGCAGAAGGCGGAAGCCTTTGCCAGGAAGGCCATGGAGGCTTTGGGATACGCGGGCGTGCTGGCCCTGGAACTCTTCCAGGTGGAAGAGGAACTCCTCTTCAACGAGATGGCCCCCCGGGTTCACAACTCCGGCCACTGGACCCTCGAGGGCGCCGAGACCAGCCAGTTTGAAAACCACCTCCGGGCCCTTTTGGGCCTCCCCTTGGGAAGTACCCTCCCGCGGGGCCATAGCGCCATGGCCAACCTCATTGGGGTGAAGCCCGACTTCCCCCAGGTCCTCGCCCTTTTCGGAGCCCACCTGCACTGGTACGGCAAGGAGGTGCGCCCGGGACGCAAGGTGGGGCACATCACCCTGCGGCGGGACACCTGGGAGGATCTGGCCCGGGACCTTCCCCATCTCCTCGCCTTGGCCCAGGCTCCCAAACCGGTATAATCCCGGTGTTCCCTGCGGGAGCGGGAAGGAGGCAGGCTATGGACCGAAACGCTCGGCTTAAAGAAGTGGTGCGCGCGGCCAAGGAACACCCCGTCTACCGGGAGAAATTCAAAGGAGTCCACCCGGAGGAGGTCACCCTGGAAAACCTCGGGGAGCTTCCCCTCACCACCCGCGAGGAATGGGTGGCCTACCTAAAGGAAAACCCCAGGCCCCCAGAAGGGGCAAGCCTCATGCACCTGACCCCAAGCCCCCTCATGGGCTGGATGCCCGAGTACCTTTCCCAGGAGGACCTCCGTTACCAGACCGAGGCCCTGGCGGAACACTACCGCAGGCTCGGCCTCACCGGCAAAAAGGTGCTGGTGGCCTTCAGCTACCACGTCTTCGCTGGGGGATGGCTCTTCCACCAAGCCCTCTGGCGGGCGGGGAACCTGGTCTTCCCCCACGGACCAGGAGAGGCCTCCCGCATCGCCGAGATCGGCCATACCTATGGCTTTGACGTGCTGGTCACCAATCCCTCCTTCGCCCTCAAGGTGGGCCAGGCGGGGGGGCGGTTTGCCCTCCTCCTGGCAGGGGGAGAACCCTTCACCTCCGTCCCCGGTTTCCGGGAAAAGGTGGAAGCCCTTTTGGGATGCACCGCCCTGGACGCCTACGGCACCAGCGAGCTCGGGATCGTGGCCGGGGAAAGGCTTAGCAAGGACGGGCTTTGGGAGATCCCGGAGATGGCGGTGTTGGAGGTCTTGGATCCCGAGACCCTGAAGCCTGTGCCCGACGGGGAAAAGGGGGAACTGGTGGTCACCGCCCTGAGCCGTACCCTCATGCCCATGGTGCGCTTCCGCACCGGGGACCTGGCCGTGGCCGAAAGGCGGGAAGGGCTCACCGTCCTGCCCCAGGGAGTCTTCGGCCGCACCGACCAGATGGTGAAGGTGAAGGGGGTAAAGCTCTACCCCACGGAACTCGCCCCCATCCTGGGCGGATTCGGCCTGGACCCTAGGGGCTTCCAGGTGGTGGTGGAAAGGAAGCTGGAGGGCACGGACAAGCTGGTTCTCCGGCTTAAGGCGGAGAAGGTGCCGCCAGGGCTTTTGGAGGCCATCACCAAGGCCACGGGCCTGAAGGTGGACGAGGTGGAGCTGGTGGGGGAGCTGGAAGGCGGTCTGGTGGTGGACCGTCGCTTTTAAACTATCTCCCCTTAGCTTCCGCTAAGGTGGGGGCCCCGTAATGCCACCCCACCTGGGCAGGAGCCCAGGTGGGGACCCCGGTATATCCCTTCTCCAAGGGATGTTCTCGGGCACCCATGGAGGGCGGTACGGCGAGAAAGAGTTCAAGACCATCCTTGTAAGGCCACTTGTTATATTCTTCTCATAACCCCGGGGTATACTCCCCCCAAAGCAACGGGGCCCTTGCGTTATAGTAAGGGCAAACCCTGTGCCTTGTGGGAAGGAGGCAAGATGCGGTTTTTCGTGGTGGGCGACGTGTCCGTGGACCTGCTTTTCTTCGTGGAGCGCATACCGGAGCCGGGGGAGGAGGTTCCCTCCCGCCGTGCCCTGATGAAACCGGGGGGCGCCGGGGCCACCCTGGCGGCGCAGCTTTCCAGCCTGGGCCACCGGGTCTACCTGGCTGGCCGGGTGGGGCAGGATCCCTTCGCCGAGCTGGCCCTTTCCCGGGTGCGGGAGGTGGGGGTGGACCTGAGGCACCTTCAGGAGGACCCCGACCACACCACCAGCTCGGTGCTGATCCTTCTGGTGCCAGGGGGGGAAAGGGCCATGGTGAGCGCCGAGGGGGCAAGCCGTTACCTGGATCCCTCCCTCTTCAAGCCCCGCTTCTTGGACCAGGCGGACGCCGTGGTCCTCTCCGCCTACGCCCTGGTGGGAGGCCCTAGCCGGAGCTACGCGGTGGAGGTCCTCGAGGCTGCCAGGAAGCGGGAGATGCCCATCTTCGCCGACCTGGGAACCGGGGCGGTACGGGCGGCGGGCAGGGAGCTTTTAAGGTACCTGCGAGGTGTAAGCTGGCTTCTCATGAACCAGACGGAGCTTATGGCCCTGACGGAGGCCTCCTCCCTTTCCGAGGGGGTGGCCCGCCTCCGGGAAGAGGGCTTCCACCACCTGGTCATCAAGGTGGGGGCCATGGGTTCCATCGTGGTCACCCCGGAAGGGGAGGAGCTCATCGAACCCTTCCCCGTGGAGGACATCGTGGATTCCACGGGATCCGGAGACGCCTATACCGCCGCCTTCGCCCACGCCATCCTGAGCGGGAAAAGCCCCCTGGAGGCGGGCAGGCTGGCCAACCTGGCCGGGGCCTTGGCCGCCACCGCCATCGGCGCCCAGGGCAGGCTCATTCGGCTAGAGGACCTGGAAGTAGCGGTGGGCCAGGGCTAAAAAGGCCAGGCCCGCCTTCCCGCTCTTTTCCGGGTGGAACTGGGGGGCCAGGAGGTTTTTCTTGGCCAGCAAGGCGGTGAAGGGGGTGCCCTCGTACTCCCCCCGGCCCAGGGAATAGGGGGTAAGGGGGCCGTAGTAGGAGTTGGCGAAGTAGAAGTGGCGCCCCGAAAGCTCCTGGAAGGCGCCTGCGAAGCGCACCCGGTTCCACCCCATCTGGGGCACGCGGCCCTGGGTAAAACGCCTCACCACCCCCTCCACCAGGCCCAGCCCCCTGACCCCCGGGGCTTCCTCGCTCTCCTGGTACAGGACCTGCATGCCCACGCAGATGCCCAGGAAGGGAAGGCCTCTTTCCAGGTGGGCCAGGACCCGGTCCACGAACCCGCTATTCCGGAAGGCCTGCATCACCTGGCCGAAGTGGCCCTGGCCGGGAAGGACCAGGAGGCTGGCCTCGAGGTGCGCCCGGGGATCCGAGGAGACGCTGACCTCAAAGCCCGCAACCTCCAACGCCTTGGCAGCACTTCGGAGGTTCCCCGAACCGTAGTCGATGAGCAGGGCCTTCATGCCCTAAAGCACCCCCTTGGTGCTGGGAAGCTCCTCCCCCGTGATCCGGGTCGCCCGGTGTAGGGCCCGGGCCAGGGCCTTGAAGCTGGCCTCCACCACATGGTGCGCCTCCCTGCCGGAAAGAAGCCGAAGGTGCAGGGTGAGGCGGCCGTGGTTGACGAGCCCCCTTAGAAACTCCCTGAGGTGGTAGTGGTTCACCCCGCCCGCCTCCCCCACCACGGGCCACTCCTCCGGACGGTACTCCAGGTGGGGCCTTCCCGAGAGGTCCAAGACGCAAAGCACCAGGGTTTCGTCCATGGGGGCAAAAGCCTCGGCGTAGCGTTCCACGCCCCTTCCCTCCCCCAAAGCCTCCCTTAAGGCCTGGCCCAGGGTGATGCCCACATCCTCCACCAAGTGGTGCACGTCCACCTCGAGGTCCCCCCTGGCCTCCACCTCCAGGAGAAAACGCCCGTGGCGCTGGAGCTGGAGGAGCATATGGTCCAGGAAGGGAAGCCCCGTGGCCACCTTACCCCCAGGGGGTCCATCCAAGCCCAGGCGCACCCGCACCCAGGTTTCTGCGGTCGCCCGTTCCACGGAAGCCTCACGCATAGGCCACCTCAAAGGCCGCCTTCAAAAAGGTGTCCATCTCCTCCTTGGAGCCCACCGTCACCCGGATGCACCCAAAAAGGCCTGGGTAGTGGTCCTGCCTTCGCACCAGTATCCCCTGGGCGAGAAGGTGGCGGAAGGCCCTCTCAGCATCCGGGGTCCGCACCAACAGGAAGTTGGTGTGGCTCCTATAGGGCTGCCAGGTGGGATGGCCCCTAAGCTTCGCATAAACCCGCTCCCGCTCGGCTCGCACGTGGGCCGCCACCGCCTCCACGTAGCCGGGGTTTTCCAGGACCACCTCCAGAATGGTCCCGGTGTGGGCGGGAAGGACAAAGGGAGGAAGCACCTCGCGGACAAGGGCGGCCACCTCCGGCGAGGCCAACAAATAACCCGCCCTCACCCCTCCCAGGGAGAAGGCCTTGGAAAAGGTGCGCAAGAAGGCCACATGGGGGTTTTCCCGCCCCAAGGGGCTAAAGTCCGAGCCCGCAAACTCCCGGTAGGCCTCGTCCACCACCAAAAGCCCCTCCACCTCCTTGGCCCTCTCGGCCAAGGCCCAAAGGGCTTCCTCGAGGAAAAGGGTCCCCGTGGGGGCGTGGGGGTTGGGCAGGAAGAAGACCCCGCCCTGGAAGGCGGAAAGAAGCTCCTCCAAAGGCAAAGCGAATCCTTCCTCCCTTGCCTCCAGGAGTATGGCCCGGTAAGGGGTTCCCGTCACCCGGGCGGCATGGGCGTAGTGGGGAAAGGAGGGGCTTACATCCAAAACCTCCTCCGCCGCCACCGCCAGGGCCAGGATGAGGAGGTTGGAACCCGGTGCCAGGACGATGCCCTCCTCCGGCCATCCCACCCGGGCGGCAAGCCTTTGCCGCAGGGTCTCGGCGTGGATCTCCGGGTAGCGGTTCCAGGAAAGGTGGGCCAGGCGCCTCAGGGCCTCCGCCTTCAGGGCCTGGGGAAGGTCAAAAGGGCTTTCGTTCTGGTCCAGCTTCACCGGGGCATCCACCTTCTTGTAGGGATAGGGGGAGATACCCCGGAGGTGCGCCTTAAAGGCCCGCATGGGTCAAGTATAGCTAGAAGTGAGCGTAACCCCGCCGCTTTACGGGTGCGCCCAGGAAGTACACCCCCTCCCCCTCGGACACCTGTCCGGCGCGGAAAAGGGGAAGCCCCACCTCCTTCGCCCGGGCCAGGACCTGGGCCTCCTGCTCCGGGGGCACCGCCAGCACCGCCTCGAACTCCTCTCCCCCGTAAAGGACCAGCTCATGCGCCAGGGCCTCATCCCCGGCGAAGGCCAGCACATCGGGGTAAAGGGGAAGGGCCTCGAGGTCCACCCGCACCCCCTGTTCGGAAAGTTGCCAAAGGGTTTCCGCCAGGCCATCCGAGGAGTCTAAGCCACCCCGGAGGAGGCCCTTGAGGCTTAAGAGTTCCAGCCGGGGCAAAGGGTAGAAGGCCGCCTCCCGGATCTCCGGATAGGCCCCGAGGTCCCGGGCCTGGTAGTGGGCCTGTATGGCCGCCCCCGTCCTGCCCCAGCGATCCCCGGCCAGGTAGAGGAGGTCCCCCGGAAGGGCCCTCCGGGGTAAGGGAACCTCCGCCTGGGCGAAGCCGGAAACGGTGAGGGCCACCTCCTCGCCGGCGTTGGTGTCCCCCCCAAGGAGCACAGCCCCAAGCCGCCCTGCCGCCTCCGCCGCACCCTTGACCAGCTCAAGGGCGAAGTCCTCCTCCAAATCCGGGGGCAGAAAAAGCCCTAGGGTAAAGCCCAAGGGCCTTCCCATCTTGCAAAGAAGGTCGGAAGCCGTGGCCGCCACCCCCCGGAAGCCCACCTCAAAGGGCCCCATCCCCAGGAGGGCCACTTCCCGGTAGAGAAAGCCATCCGTCTTCAAAAGCCAGGCTACCTCCCCCACCCAAACCCCCCCGGCATCATCCCCGGGAGGCAAGGGAGCCCCTGGGGGATAGCCGATGGGGGCAAGCTTCCCAAGAAGCGCCCGCTCGCCCAAGTCCTTAAGCCGCATACGCCCAGGCTAGGGTATCATGGCGGGGTGTGCCGGGTTGACCTTTGCCTTACGCCGGCCCGCGGCCCCCTGATCCTGGTGGAGGTCCTCCCTGCAGGGAGCCTCCTCACCCAGCTCCTGGCCCAAGGAGCCCTGGAGGTCTGGGTGGCCCCAGGGCCCAAGGTGGCCCGCCTTCTGGCCCAGGAACTGGGACAAGGGGTCCTTCTCCTGGGCGAGGTGGAAGGCTTCCCTCCCGAGGGCTTCCACGGCCGGCTTTCCCTGGTGGACTTGGAAAGCACCCCTGTGGCGGGGAAAAAGGCCATCCTGGTGGCTCCCCTCCTCAACGCGAGCCTCCTACATGGGGAGGAGGAGGTGTACGTGGCGGGGTTTCGCAACGCCAAAGCGGTCCTGGAAGCCCTTCGCGGTCTAAAGGGGCTGGTGCTCCGACCCTCCGGGGCCCCGGAGCCCCTGCTCTCGGCGGTGGTGGCCGCCGGCTTCTTGCAGAAGCGCCTCTCCCCCGATGGCCCCACCACCCTGGCCACCGCCCTCCTCAAGGCCTTCCCCGATCCCCAGGAGGCCCTCTTCCAAAGCCCGGAGGGCCAGGCCCTTCACAAGGAGGGGCGCACGGAGGAGCTGGCGCGGGCAAGCCTCATCGGGGTGGATCCCGTGGTGCCCAGGCTTGCCGGGGTACGCTTCTTCCCCAAGGCGGAGTTCGGCCTGACCCAGGACCGCTACGCCCAGAGGTTTGTGGCATGGAACGGGTAGAACTCTTAGGCCTTCCCCTGGACCCTGTGGGGATGGAGGAGGGCCTGGCCCGAATCCAGGGCTTCCTAAAGGAGGAAGGCACCCACCAGGTGGTCACCCTGAACCCGGAGATCGCCGTGCGGGCCCAGGAGGACCAAGCCCTCAGGCAAGCCATCCTCGAGGCGGAGCTGGTAACCCCGGATGGGGTGGGCATCCTCTGGGCTGCTAAAAGGCTTTTGGGCCTGGAACTTAAGGAGCGGGTCACCGGGGTGGACCTCACCCTGACCCTTCTAAGCCGATTCCCCGGTATCCGGGTCTACCTCCTGGGGGGCAGGCCCGGGGTGGCGGAGCGGGCGGCCCTCGAGGCCAGGCGGCTCGGGGCGGAGGTGGTCGGGTACCACCACGGCTACTTCCAGGAGGAGGAAGGGGTGGTGGAGGAGATCCGGCAAAAGGCCCCGGACCTCCTCCTGGTGGGCATGGGGGAACGGCAGGAAACCTTCATCCACCGGCACAAGGCCCACCTGAGGGCCAAGGTGGCCATGGGGGTAGGTGGCACCCTGGACGTGCTGGCCGGCGAGGCCCGACGCCCCCCGGCCTGGGCGCAGAGGCTCGGCCTGGAGTGGCTTCTCCGGGTGGGCCTGGACCCCAAGCGTTGGAAAAGGGTTCCCAGGCTTTTCCGCTTCGCTTATATGGTTCTCAAGGAAAGGCGCTAGAATGCGTCCATGGTGACCCCAAGGCGCTTCCTCGCCCTTCTCCTTCTCCTGGGGCTCGGTCTGGCCCAAGGGCTGGTCCTGCCCTTTGAAGGCCCCCAGGGCTTCCGCCTGGCCCAGGCCTTCGCCCAAGGCCTCAAGACCCCTCCCCCCACCCTTCTGGCCCTTCTCCTTCCCGACCTGCCCTGGCGGAGCAGCTACGACCTGGCCGGAGGACTTTACAGCCGGGCGGGAGCCCGGCTGGTCCAGGCGGCCACAGGGGCCGAATGGGTCCTCCTGGGCAAACAGGAGGAAGGGAGCCTGAGGCTCTTCCTGGCCCGGAAGGATGGGGTCAAGGAGGGGCGGTTCGCCACCCCGGACCTGGCCTGGCTCTGGCTCCAGGGGGAGGGTCTAGCCCAAAAGTTCAGCGCCCTACTCTACCCCTCCCTCTCCGAGGAGGAGCTCAGGACCCTGGCCCACGGGGAAAACCCCGATCCCCTCCACCAATCTGCCCTGGACCTCAAGGAGGGGCGGGGAAGCGGGCTTTTAGTAGGGGTCCTTCCGGAAAGGCTCCTCCTTCTCTGGCAAGGGAAGCTCCCTCCCGCCTACCAGGCCTTCGCCCTCCTCTCCCAGGGCAAGCGGGAGGAAGCCCTCAAGCTGGCGGAAACCCTCCTGAAGGGGGATGTCCTGGAAAAGACCGCCGCAGAACTGGTCTTTAGAACCCTCGAGGACCCCCGCTGGAAGGAAGCAGCCCGCACCCTGGCCCAAGCCTTCCCCGAACTTCCCCTGGCGTGGGAAGAGGTGAGCTTCGCCGCCTTCGCCGACGAAAAAGGAGAGGAAGCCAGGGACGCCCTGCTGAAGGCCATCCGGCTCAGGCCGGATTACTGGCTTTACTGGACCAACCTGGGCTGGGCCTACTACCTCACGGGGGATCTCCCCAGGGCCATCCTGGCCTCAAAGCGGGCGGTGGAGCTCATGCCCAACGCCACCGCCTACTACAACCTGGGCCTGTTTAAGGCCATCTACGGGGACTTCCTGGGGGCCAAGGCCGCCTACGACCGGGCCCTGAGGCTGGACGAGGGGGAGGACTTCCCCGAGGCCCTAAAGGACCTGGAGGGGCGAACTGAGCCCCTGGCCCTTTTCTTCCGAGCCTACGTGGCGGAACGGGCAGGGCTTCCGGCCAAGGGGCTTTACCAAGCCTTTCTGGAAACCCATCCCCGGCATCCCCTGGCCCAGGCGGCAAGGAGGGCCCTGCATCAGGAAGAGGGAAGGCTTGCTCTGGAGGTGAAAAAGCTCTCCCTGATCCCCGGGGACCTGGAGGCCAGGCCCTTCCACGCTGGGGAAGCGGTCTTCCCCGAGGTCAAGCTCACGGGAAGCCCCTACCTTCCCCGGCACGAGCTGCAAACCCTCCTCTACAAGGAAGGTGCCCTGGTGGCCCAGGAGAAGAAGCCCTTGGGCTTCCCTCCCCTCACCGCCGCCCTCGAGGAGGTGGCCCCTGCGGTCAGCCTGCCCGAGCCGGGCAGGTACGTGCTGGAGGTGCGCTACGGCGAGGCCCAGGCCCTAATCCCCCTGGAGGTGGGACCCGAAAGCCTGGCCCGGAAGCTTTATGCCCTGGGCCTCGAGGTGCGGGACCTTTCCGGGAACCTCCTCCTCACCCCCAGGGAAACCCTGGGCCCGGATGGGGACCGGCTCCTTCTGGAAAGGACCCTGGAGGCTCTTAAGGAGGCTGCCCCTCTGGCCACCAGCGCCCGGCTCACCGCCCCCCTCCCCCAGGGTCCCTATGCGGGAAAGAGCGTCCAGGAACTGCTGAAGAACCCCACCTTGGAAATGGTCCGCTCCTTCTTCCAAAAGGTGGCGGAAGCCCCAGAGCTCTTGGCGGATAACGACGTGGTGAACGCCCTGGTGAACTGGCTCTTAGAAAGCCGGTAACGTTGTAACGGCCCTGTAACGCTGGGTCGGGTTTACCCTAATCCTGGTCTCATTGGACCGGATTGGAGGCGTATTCGTATGGGCATTTCTCGGCATTGGCGTTTGGGTATTGTGGCGTTGGTGGCGGCGTTGGGCGCTTGTTCCAGCCCCCAGGGGGTCAAGCCCAACATGGCGGTTCCAGGACCACGGGACGACGCCGGGGGCGACCCCGCACAGGCTTGTGGAAAAGTGACGGAGGCCCCTCTGGGCCAGGTGGGTACCCTCTTGGTGTGGAACACCCAGGACACCCTCTTCGTGCGGCTTTCCGGGGTTTCGCCCTGGCAACTTACGGAAAGCCATGCCTACGCGGGCACTTCCGCTCCCGGCAACTGGTGGGACTTCCCCGCCCAGGCGGTACACGATCCCTACGTGGGCACCTTCACCTACGCCTTCGCCCTGGCCGACCTAGGGGCCAACCCCGGGGACACCCTGCACGTGGCCGGCCACGCCTTCCTCATGACCCCCAGCTACAACTTCAACCAGGCCCAGGGGCACACGGAGTTCGTCGTGAACCGGTGCGGCACCACCCCCCCACCCCCGGGCAAGGACATCGTGGTCTTCAACGACATCAACCCCTTCGACAACACCGGTATGGCCAACGACAACAACAAGCTCATGGTGAAGAACCTCGTCAACTACACCACCTCCGGCCCCCGGGGAACCGGCACCAAGGTCCTCTTTGACCGCGGGAGGGATTCGGCCTGCGGCGGCACCGGGGAATGCAACGACAGCAACCTCTCCACCATGCGGAGCATCATCGCTGGGGAAGGGTTTGCCATAGAGGAACTGGGGTCCACCGCAGGCTCCATCACCGCCCTCCCCGCAGACGTCAAGGTCATCTTCCTCTGGAACCCCAGGGAAACCTTCACCAACGGGGAGATCAACGTGTTCAAGCAGTTCGCCTCCGAGGGCGGGCGGGTGGTCTTCATCGGGGAGTGGCAGGGCTACTACGACGCCATCACCCTGGAGAACGACTTCCTGGGCAAGATGGGAGCGGTGATGACCAACACCGGCCAGGCAGTGGACTGCGGTTACAACACCCTGCCCCAGGCCTCCTTGCGCCCCCACCAGATCACCCAGGGCATGACCGACGTGACCATCGCCTGCTCCTCGGTGCTGGTGCCGGGCCCCAACGACTATCCTCTCTACTACGATTCCAGCAACACCAAGGTGCTCTCCGCCGTGGCCACCATTGACGCAACCCCCTTACCCCTGGGCTTCGTCCAGCCCGCCCGGGTTACCCTGGCCCCCCAGAGCCTTCATCCCCTCTTGAACCCGAGCTCGGCCACCGGCTACTAGGCAGCGCAAGCAAAAACCTCCCGCCCAGGCGGGAGGTTTTTCTGGTGGAGCCGACGGGACTCGAACCCGTGACCTCCTGAGTGCGATTCAGGCGCGCTCCCAGCTGCGCCACGGCCCCACGCGCCCTATATGGTAGCGGGGGGCTTTGGCCTTGTCTAGTCCCCTTCCTTAAGCCGCACCTCCACCCGGCCCTTCTTGTCCTTCACGGAAAGCTTGGCTCTGGCCTTACCCTTCTTGTACTCCGCCTTCCACTCGTCCTTCTTCACCTCGTACTTGACCCGCACCCAGCCCCGGCGGCGGAGGTCCTCGTCGTGGTAGCGGAAGATCGCCCCCGCCTGGGAGTAGCGGTAAACCACCACGAGCCCTTGGGGCTCTGGAAGGCGCTCCACCACCACCGCCTGGGGGAAAAGGTTAAAGGAGAGGGTGGCGGTGATGCGGAGTTCCATGGAGCCGGAGGGATTCACCTCGAGGGCCCAGGCCAGAACCAGCAAGGGTAGCATCCCGAATATCCTGCGCATGGCCTTAGCCTAACCCATCCTTTCCCCTAACCCCTGAGGGTGGCCTAAAGTACACTTTAGCTATGGACGAAGTCTGGCAAAAACTCTCCGAACCCTTCCCCCCCGGCGAGGTGCAGTGGCGCATCGAGGCCCTCTCCCGGGATAAAAAACGCGCCCTGGTGGTCCCCTATGTGGATGCCCGCACTGTTTTGGACCGGCTGGACCGGGTGGTGGGTCCCGAGGGGTGGCAGGACGCCTACGAGGTGCTGGCCGACGCCGAGCGTGCGGTGAGGGACGAGCGGGGGGAGCGGCGGGAACGCCTGGTGGAGGTGAAGTGCCGCCTCACGGTCCTGGGGGTGACCAAGGAGGACGTGGGGGAAGGGGATTCCCTGAAGGCGGCCTTCTCTGATGCCTTGAAGAGGGCTGCGGTGAAGTTCGGGGTGGGCCGGTACCTCTACCGCCTCGAGAAACAGTGGGTGGACTACGACCCGGAGAAGGGCCGCTTCACCCCACCCAAGCTGCCCGAACCCTCCCCTGGCGAGGAGGAGGGCCTCGAGGAGGAAAAGCCCGAGGCCTACCGGCTCATCGACCAGCTTCTGGAAAGGCTCAAGGAAAAGGGCCTGGGCAAGGAGGCCGCCAAAATCGTTACCAGGTACGGCGGCTATGGCAAAACCCCCGAGGAAACCAAGCGGCTTTACGGGGAGCTCAGGGCCCTGCTTAAGGGATGAGAATCGTCGCCGTCGGGGACCTTCACGCCAACTTCCCCGCCCTTTGGCGGATCCTCAAGGCAGAGGGACTGGCGGATGCCGGGCTTAAGCCCACGGGGGAGCTCCTTTCGGGGAAGACCTATCTGGTCCTCCTGGGAGACTTGGTCCACCCCAAGACCCCCAGGGACTACGAACGCCTGACGGGGCTTAGCCCCTTCGACCCCCTGGACCCAAACCACCTGCGCCTGGCGGCAGGGGCTCAGATTCGGGAGCTATTCCGGCTAAAGGCCTTTCAGGAGGCAGCCCAGGGGCAGGTGACCATCCTCCTGGGCAACCACGACGAGGCGGTCCTAAAAGGGGAACCCATCTTGGGAAACCAGCACCTCAAGCACCTGGAGTTCCATCCCGAGCACGGGGGGCGCCCCCTTCCCGAGGCCCTAAGGAGCTGGATAGCGGGCTTCCCCCGGGAGGTGGTCTTCCATGGGGTGCACTTCGCCCACGTGGGACCTGTGCCCTGGCTCCAGGAGTACGACGAGCTCTTCTACGCCCAAAGCGAGCCCAAAACCTGGTGGTTCCGCACCCCCGACTACGTGGAGCGGATGGGCTACCGCTACGGCGTGTACGGCCATGTGCCCATGAAGGAGGGGATCCTGCTAAAGGAACGCTTCGCCCTCATCGACGCCCTAGACCTGGGAGAGTACCTGGAGCTTTTCCCGGAGGAAGAGCCCTTGCACCCCGTGGTCAAGCGCCTGAGCCATGCTCAATAACCTCACCTCCCCGAAGGGCATACGGGAACTCCTGAAGCGCCACGGGCTTTTCGCCGACAAGCGCCTGGGGCAAAACTTTATGGTTTCGGAAGCCCACCTAAGGCGCATCGTGGAGGCGGCCAAACCCTTCACCGGCCCCGTCTACGAGGTGGGGCCTGGCCTTGGGGTCCTCACCCGGGCCCTGGCGGAGGCGGGAGCCCAGGTCACGGCCATCGAAAAGGACCTGCGGCTCAAGCCCGTGCTGGAGGAAACCCTGAGGGGTCTTCCCGTCCATTTGCTCTTCGCCGATGCCCTCGCCTACCCCTGGGAGGAGGTGCCGGAAAATAGCCTTCTGGTGGCCAATCTCCCCTACAACATCGCCACCCCCTTGGTCACCCGCCTCCTCAGGACCGGGCGGTTTGCCCGCCTGGTCTTTCTGGTGCAGAAGGAGGTGGCCGAACGCATGGCGGCCCGGCCCAATACCCCTTCCTACGGCCTCCTCTCCCTACGGGTGGCCTACCACGCCCAGGCGGAGAAGCTCTTCGACCTGCCCCCCGGAGCCTTCTTTCCCCCTCCCAAGGTGGTGAGCAGCCTGGTGCGCCTCACCCCCAGGAAGGTGCCGGACGATCCTGCCCTTTTCCAGCTCCTCGAGGCCGCCTTTTCCAAGCGGCGCAAGACCCTGAAAAACGCCCTCACCGCCGCCGGGTACCCCAAGGAGGAGGTGGAGGAGGCCCTTAGGAGCCTGGGTCTTTCCCCGGATATTCGGGCGGAGGCCCTGGACCTATCCTATTTCCAGAGGCTCAAGGACCTTCTCTACACCAGGGTGTAATGTCTTAGCAGCCGATAATCAAATGGCTTACACCGATTAGCCTCCCCTTCGGTGTAGTCCACCCCTATTGTCCCGCACCTGGGGTGATAAGATGGGCGGGAACTGAGGTGGGGGCCTCGATGGTTTTGGGCCCTTACCTCGTGAAGAGATGCACGAAAGGAGGGGACCTTGGCGCCGATCGCGGAGTACGTGAGCATCCTGATCTATCTGGGAGTGGCCCTTTTCATCGGGGTGGCGGCCCTGGTGGTGGGGGCCCTCCTGGGTCCCAAGAAGCCGGGGAAGGCCAAGCTGATGCCCTACGAGTCGGGGAACGACCCGGCGGGGGAGGTCAAGCGCTTCCCTGTCCACTTCTACGTGGTGGCCATGCTGTTCATCCTCTTTGACGTGGAGGTGGCCTTCCTCTGGCCCTATGCGGTGAGCGCAGGCACGCTCGGCCTATACGGCTTCCTGGGCGTGGCGGCCTTCACCCTGCTCCTCTTCGTGGGCTTCCTCTACGAGTGGTGGAAGGGGGTGATGCGGTGGCACTGAAGGACCTCTTCGAGCGGGACGTGCAGGAGCTGGAGCGGGAAGGCATCCTCTTTACCACCCTGGAGAAGCTGGTGGCCTGGGGGCGCTCCAATTCCCTATGGCCCGCCACCTTCGGCCTGGCCTGCTGCGCCATCGAGATGATGGCCTCCACCGACGCCAGAAACGACCTGGCCCGCTTCGGGAGCGAGGTCTTCCGGGCAAGCCCCCGCCAGGCGGACGTGATGATCGTGGCGGGCCGGCTTTCCAAGAAGATGGCCCCTGTCATGCGGCGGGTCTGGGAGCAGATGCCCGACCCCAAGTGGGTGATCTCCATGGGGGCCTGCGCCAGCTCAGGGGGGATGTTCAACAACTACGCCATCGTGCAGAACGTGGACTCGGTGGTGCCGGTGGACGTGTACGTGCCCGGCTGCCCCCCGCGCCCCGAGGCCCTCATCTATGCGGTGATGCAGCTACAGAAAAAGGTGCGGGGCCAGGCGGTCAACGAGCGGGGCGAGAGGCTTCCCCCCGTGGCCGCCTGGAAGCGCGCCAGGGGGTGAGGTATGCGGCTCAATAGGGTGCTGGAAGAAGCCCGGGCCAAGGGCTACACCATAGAGGATAACGGCCTCGGCAACCTCTGGGTGGTGATGCCCAGGGAGGCCTTCAAGGAGGAGATGGTCCACTACAAGGCCCTGGGCTTTAACTACCTGGCGGACATCGTGGGCCTGGACTACCTGGAATACCCCGACCCCCGCCCGGAGCGCTTCGCCGTGGTCTACGAGCTGGTCTCCCTTCCCGGGTGGCAGGACGGGGATGGAAGCCGGTTCTTCCTCCGGGTCTACGTGCCGGAAAAGGACCCCAGGCTTCCCACCGTCACCGACCTCTGGGGAAGCGCCAACTTTTTGGAACGGGAAGTTTACGACCTCTTTGGGATCGTCTTTGAAGGCCACCCGGATTTGCGCAAGATCCTGACCCCGGAGGACCTCGAGGGCCATCCCCTGCGCAAGGACTTCCCCCTGGGGGAAACCCCCACCCTCTTCCGCGAGGGGCGCTTCATCGTGCCCAGCGAGTTCCGGGCCTCCCTTACCGGGAAGAACCCCGGCCTCACCCTATACCGGGGCGGTAGCCGCAAGGGGTACCGGGCCCTTTGGGCCGATCTCATGAAGGCCAAGGAGGTCAAATGAAGGACTACCTGGACCTGGACCCAAGGGTGGCGGAGGAGCCCAAGGAACTCCGCACGGAGGTCATGACCCTGAATGTGGGACCCCAGCACCCCTCCACCCACGGGGTGCTGCGGGTGGTGGTGACCCTATCGGGCGAAGAGGTCCTGGACCTCGTCCCCCACATCGGCTACCTCCACACCGGGTTTGAGAAGAACATGGAGTACCGGACGTATACGCAGGTGATCACGTATACGCCCCGGATGGACTACCTCCACTCCTTCGCCCACGACCTGGCCTACGCCCTGGCGGTGGAGAAGCTGGTGGGGGCGGTGGTACCCCCTAGGGCCGAGACCATCCGCATCATCTTGAATGAGCTTTCCCGCCTGGCCAGCCACCTGGTCTTCTTGGGGACCGGGCTTTTGGACCTCGGGGCCCTTACCCCCTTCTTCTACGCCTTCCGGGAGCGGGAAACCATCCTGGACCTCTTCGAGTGGGTAACGGGCCAGCGCTTCCACCACAACTACATCCGCATCGGCGGGGTCAAGGAGGACCTCCCCGAGGAGTTCGTGCCCGAGCTTAAAAAGCTTTTGCAGGTCCTGCCCCACCGCATCGACGAGTACGAGGCCCTCTTTGCGGAAAGCCCCATCTTCTACCAGCGGGCCCGGGGCGTGGGGGTCATCCCCCCCGAGGTGGCCATCAACCTGGGCCTCACGGGTGGCTCCCTAAGGGCCAGCGGGGTGAACTACGACGTGCGCAAGGCCTACCCCTATGCGGGCTACGACACCTACCGGTTTGATGTGCCCTTGGGGGAGCACGGGGACGTGTTCGACCGCATGATCATCCGCATCCGGGAGATGCGGGAGTCGGTGAAGATCATCCAGCAGGCCCTGGAGAGGCTGGAACCAGGGCCGGTGCGGGACCCCAACCCCCAGATCACCCCGCCTCCCAGGCACCTTTTGGAAACCTCCATGGAGGCGGTCATCTACCACTTCAAGCACTACACCGAGGGCTTCCATCCCCCCAAGGGGGAGGTGTACGTGCCCACGGAATCCGCCAGGGGCGAGCTGGGGTACTACATCGTTTCCGATGGGGGCAGCATGCCCTACCGGGTCAAGGTGCGGGCCCCAAGCTTCGTGAACCTGCAAAGCCTTCCCTACGCCTGCAAGGGGGAGCAGGTGCCCGATATGGTGGCCATCATCGCCAGCCTGGATCCCGTTATGGGCGACGTGGACCGATAGGAGGGAAGGGAAGATGGGGTTTTTTGACGACAAGCAAGACTTCCTGGAGGAAACCTTCGCCAAGTATCCACCGGAGGGGCGACGCTCCGCCATCATGCCCCTCTTAAGGCGGGTGCAGCAGGAGGAGGGCTGGATCCGCCCGGAACGGATAGAGGAGATCGCCCAGCTGGTGGGCACCACGGCCACGGAGGTCATGGGGGTGGCGAGCTTCTACTCCTACTACCAGTTCGTGCCCACGGGGCGCTATCACCTTCAGGTGTGCGCCACCTTGAGCTGCAAGCTGGCCGGGGCCGACGAGCTTTGGGATTACCTCACGGAAACCCTGGGCATCGGCCCGGGGGAGGTAACCCCGGATGGCCTTTTCAGCGTGCAGAAGGTGGAGTGCCTGGGAAGCTGCCACACAGCCCCCGTGGTCCAGGTGAACGACGAACCCTATGTGGAATGCGTGACCCGGGCGAGGCTTGAGGCGCTTCTGGAGGGCCTTAAGGCGGGCAAGCGCCTCGAGGAGATCGAGCTCCCCGGCAAATGCGGGCACCACGTGCACGAGGTGGAGGTATGACCGGGCCCATCGTTTCCGGACGCGACCCCCGGTTTGAAAAAACCCTCTACGCCCACGTGGGCCAGGAGGGAAGCTGGACCCTGGACTACTACCTGAAGCACGGGGGATACGAGACCGCCAAACGGGTTCTAAAGGAGAAAACCCCGGAGGAGGTCATCGAGGAGGTGAAGCGCTCGGGGCTCAGGGGCCGGGGCGGGGCAGGCTTCCCCACAGGGGTGAAGTGGAGCTTCATGCCCAAGGATGGGAAACAGCACTACCTGATCTGCAACGCCGACGAGTCCGAGCCGGGTAGCTTCAAGGACCGGTACATCATGGAGGATGTTCCCCACCTGCTCCTCGAGGGCATGATCCTGGCGGGCTACGCCATAAGGGCCACGGTGGGGTACATCTACGTGCGGGGGGAGTACCGCAAGGCGGCGGACCGCCTGGAGGCCGCCATCCGGGAAGCCCGCACCCGGGGCTACCTGGGGGAGAACCTCTTCGGCAGCGGCTTCTCCTTCGACGTGCACGTGCACCGGGGGGCCGGGGCCTACATCTGCGGGGAGGAAACCGCCCTCATGAACTCCCTGGAGGGCTTAAGGGCCAACCCCCGCCTGAAGCCTCCCTTCCCCGCCCAATCCGGCCTCTGGGGCAAGCCCACCACCATCAACAACGTGGAAACCCTGGCCTCGGTGGTGCCCATCCTGGAACGGGGGGCCGACTGGTTCGCCAGCATGGGCACCGAGCAGTCCAAGGGGATGAAGCTCTACCAGATCTCCGGCCCGGTTAGGCGGCCAGGGGTTTATGAGCTTCCCATGGGCACCACCTTCCGGGAACTCATCTACGACTGGGCGGGAGGGCCCCTGGAGCCCATCCAGGCCCTCATCCCTGGGGGATCCTCCACCCCGCCCCTGCCCTTTACCGATGAGGTCCTGGACACCCCCATGAGCTACGAGCACCTGCAGGCCCAGGGCTCCATGCTGGGCACCGGAGGCGTGATCCTCATCCCGGAGAGGGTCAGCATGGTGGACGCCATGTGGAACGTGACCCGCTTCTACGCCCACGAGTCCTGCGGCAAGTGCACCCCCTGCCGGGAGGGGGTGGCGGGCTTCATGGTGAACCTCTTCGCCAAGATCGGCTCCGGGGAGGGGGAGGAGAAGGACGTGGAAAACCTCGAGGCCCTTCTGCCCCTCATCGAGGGCCGGAGCTTCTGCCCCCTGGCGGATGCGGCGGTGTGGCCGGTGAAAGGCTCCTTGAAGCATTTTAAGGACCAGTACCTGGCCCTGGTGCGGGAAAAGAAGCCCGTGCCCAGGGTGAACCTCTGGAGGTGAAGGTGGTTAAGGTCAAGGTCAACGACCGCATGGTGGAAGTGCCCCCGGGAACCAGCGTCATGGACGCGGTCTTCCACGCGGGGTACGACGTGCCCCTCTTCTGCTCGGAAAAGCACCTCTCCCCCATAGGGGCCTGCCGCATGTGCCTGGTGCGCATCGGCCTGCCCAAAAGGGGCCCGGACGGCAAGCCGGTCCTGAACGAGAAGGGAGAGCCCGAGATCGCCTGGCAGCCCAAGCTGGCGGCCAGTTGCGTCACCGCCGTGGCGGACGGCATGGTGGTGGACACCCTCTCGGAGGTGGTGCGGGAGGCCCAGGCGGGGATGGTGGAGTTCACCCTCCTCAACCACCCCTTGGACTGCCCCACCTGCGACAAGGGGGGAGCCTGCGAGCTCCAGGACCGAACGGTGGAGTACGGACTTTACGAGAAGTATTACCAGAAGGCCCCCCTCGAGCTTCCCACCTACACCCGCTTCGAGTTCACCCGCCGCCACGTGGACAAACACCACCCCCTCTCCCCCTTTGTGGTGCTGGACCGGGAGCGGTGCATCCACTGCAAGCGCTGCGTGCGCTACTTTGAGGAGATCCCAGGAGACGAGGTCCTGGACTTCATCGAGCGGGGGGTGCACACCTTCATCGGCACCATGGACTTCGGGCTTCCCTCGGGGTTTTCCGGGAACATCACCGACATCTGCCCGGTGGGGGCCCTTCTGGACCTCACCGCCCGCTTCCGGGCCCGCAACTGGGAGATGGAGGAAACCCCAAGCCACTGCGCCCTATGCCCTGTGGGGTGCGGCATCACCGCGGACACCCGTAGCGGCGAGCTTTTAAGGATCCGGGGCCGAGAAGTCCCCGAGGTGAACGAGATCTGGCTTTGCGATGCGGGTCGGTTCGGGCACGAGTGGGCGGACGAGAACCGGATCAAATACCCCCTGGTGCGGAAAGGGGAAAGGCTCGTGGAGGCCACCTGGGAGGAGGCCTTCGCCGCCATCCGGGAGGGCCTCAAGGAGGCCAGGAAGGAGGAGGTGGGCATCTACCTGCCCCACGACGCCACCCTCGAGGAGGGCCTCATGGCAGCGGAACTGGCCCGGGGGCTAAACACCCCTCACCTGGACTTCCAGGGCCGCACCGCCGCCCCAGCGAGCCTCTTTGTGCCCGCCACCTTGGAGGACCTCCTCAGGGCCGATTTCGCCCTGGTCCTAGGGGATCCCACGGAGGAAGCCCCCATCCTGCACCTCCGCCTAAGCGAGTTCGTGCGGGACCTCAAGCCCGCTCCCAGGTTCGCCCACGGCACCCCCTTCGCCGACCTCTCCATCAAGGAGAGGATGCCCCGCCGCACCGACAAGATGGCCCTCTTTGCCCCCTACCGCGCCCCCTTGATGAAGTGGGCCAGCCTCGCAGAGGTCCACGCCCCTGGGGAGGAGCGGGAGATCCTCCTGGCCCTTCTTGGGGAAAAGGAGGGGAGCGAGGCGGTCAAGCAGGCCAAGGAAGCCTGGGAGAAGGCCCAAAACCCCATCCTCATCCTGGGGGCTGGGGTCTTGCAGGATGCGGTGGCGGCGGAAAGGGCAAGGCTTTTGGCCGAGCGCAAGGGGGCCAAGGTGCTGGCCATGACCCCGGCGGCGAATGCCCGGGGCCTCGAGGCTATGGGGGTCTGGCCCGGGGAGAAAGGGGCAGCCTGGGACGAACCCGGAAGCCCCTACGCCTACTACGGCTTCGTACCCCCGGAAGGGGCCCTTAAGGACAAACGCTTCCTGGTCATGCACCTAAGCCACCTCCACCCCCTGGCGGAGCGGTATGCGGATGTGGTCCTCCCCGCCCCCACCTTCTACGAGAAGCGGGGGCAGGTGGTGAACCTGGAAGGACGGGTCCTTTCCCTCAACCCCGCCCCCATCGAAAACGGCGAGGCGGAGGGCGCCATCCAGGCCCTGGCCCTGCTGGCCGAGGCCCTTGGGGTGCGGCCCCCCTTCCGGCTTGGCCTCGAGGTGGAGCGGGAGCTCAAGAAAAAGGTGCCCGCTCTGAATAGCCTCCTCATCCACCGCACCCAACGCCTGCGGCCCAGGGCCCAGGAGGGAAGGCTCTACCTTAGGCCCACCATGTGGAGGGCCTGGCAGCTTACGGGCAAGGTGGCCCAGACCGTCCGCCCCGAGCTTTGGGTCCACCCGGAAACCGCCAAGGCCGAGGCCCTCTTGGAGGGCGCCCGGGTGGAGGTGGAAGGCCCCTTGGGCCCGGTCCTGGCCCAGGTGGTTCACCGGGAAGACCTGCCCAAGGGCTTCCTCTACCTCTCCGCCCTCGGTCCCTTTGCGGGCAGGAGGATGGAGGCCAAGGTGTTGGTTCCCACGGGAGGTGAGGTATGAACCCCTATCCCTTGGATCCCTACTGGATGGTGGCCTTGAAGGCCCTCCTGGTGGTGGTGGGCCTCCTCACCGCCTTCGCCTTCATGACCCTGATCGAGCGCCGCCTTCTCGCCCGCTTCCAGATCCGCCTGGGCCCCAACCGGGTGGGGCCCTCGGGCCTTCTCCAGCCCGTGGCTGACGCCATCAAGAGCATCTTCAAGGAGGACCTGGTGGTGGAGCGGGCGGACAAGGTGCTTTTTGTCCTGGCTCCCTTGATCGGCGTGGTCTTCGCCCTCCTGGCCTTCGGGGCCATCCCCTTCGGCCCCCCGGGGAGCTTCTTCGGCTACCAGCCCTGGGTCCTGAACCTGGACCTTGGCCTCCTCTACCTCTTTGCCGTGAGCGAGATGGCCATCTACGGCATCTTCCTGGCGGGCTGGGCCTCCGGGAGCAAGTATAGCCTCCTGGGCTCCTTGCGCTCCTCGGCAAGCCTCATCTCCTACGAGCTGGGGCTGGGCATGGCCCTCCTCTCCCCCGTCCTTCTGGTGGGGAGCCTGAACCTGAACGACATCGTGAACTGGCAGAAGGAACACGGCTGGCTCATCCTCTACGCCTTCCCCGCCTTCCTCCTTTACGCCATCGCCGCCCTGGCGGAGGCCGCCCGCACCCCCTTTGACCTGCCCGAGGCGGAGCAGGAGCTCGTGGGGGGATACCACACGGAGTACAGCTCCATCAAGTGGGCCCTCTTCCAGATGACCGAGTACATCCACTTCATCACCGCCAGCGCCCTCATCCCCACCCTCTTCCTGGGAGGCTGGACCATGCCCTTCCTGGAGGTTCCCTACCTCTGGATGTTCCTCAAGATCGCTTTCTTCCTCTTCCTCTTCATCTGGATCCGGGCCACCTGGTTCCGGTTGCGCTACGACCAGCTCCTGCGCTTCGGCTGGGGCTTCCTCTTCCCGGTGGCCCTGGTCTGGTTCCTGGTGACCGCCCTGGTGGTGGCCTTAGACCTTCCCCGCTCCTACCTCCTCTACCTCTCCCTGGCCGCCTTCTTGGTCCTTCTGGGAGCGGTGATGTACGGCCCCAAACCCACCCGCAAGCCAGCCCCCAAAGGGCTATCCAAGGGAGGTGGCGCATGACCCTAAAGGCCCTGGCCCAAAGCCTCGGCATCACCCTCAAGTACCTCTTCTCCAAGCCGGTGACCGTTCCTTACCCCGATGCCCCTGTGGCCCTCAAGCCCCGCTTCCACGGCCGCCACGTGCTCACCCGCCACCCCAACGGCCTGGAGAAGTGCATCGGCTGCTCCTTGTGCGCGGCCGCCTGCCCTGCCTACGCCATCTACGTGGAGCCCGCGGAAAACGACCCGGAAAACCCGGTTTCGGCGGGGGAGCGCTACGCCAAGGTCTACGAGATCAACATGCTCCGGTGCATCTTCTGCGGGCTTTGCGAGGAGGCCTGCCCCACCGGGGCCATCGTGCTGGGCTACGACTTTGAGATGGCCGACTACGAGTACTCCGACCTCATCTACGGCAAGGAGGACATGCTGGTGGATGTGGTGGGTACGAAGCCCCAGCGCCGGGAAGCGAAGATGACCGGCAAGCCCGTGAAGCCCGGATACGTGGTACCCTACGTCCGCCCGGAGCTGGAGGGGTTCAAGGCCCCCACGAAAGGAGGCAAAAAATGACCCCCTGGGAAGCCTTGGCCCTCCTGCTCCTCCTTTTCACCGGGGTCCTGGTGGTCACCCTGAAAAACGCCATCCACGCCGCCTTGGCCCTCATCGGGAACTTCCTGATCCTGGCCGGGATCTACGTGGCCCTCGAGGCCCGCTTCCTGGGCTTCATCCAGATCATCGTGTACGCCGGGGCCATCGTGGTCCTCTTCCTCTTCGTGATCATGCTCCTCTACGCCGCCCAGGGCGAGGTGGGCTTTGACCCCCTGGTGCGAAGCCGTCCCCTGGCCGCCCTCCTGGCCCTGGGGGTAGCTTTGGTCCTCCTCTCGGGGCTTTGGGGAGTGAACCTCGCCTTTACCAAGGATCTGCAGGGGGGTCTGCCCCAGGCCCTGGGGCCCCTCCTCTACGGGGACTGGCTTTTCGTCCTGCTGGCGGTGGGCTTCCTCCTCATGGCGGCCACGGTGGTGGCGGTGGCCCTGGTGCAGCCCACCCGCCCCCTGGACGCCCTGAGCCCTGAGGAGCGCAAGGAGGAAAAGGAGGTGGTGCGGTGAGCTACCTGTACGCCTCCGTCCTCCTCTTCGCCCTGGGGGTCTACGGGGTTTTGACCCGCAGGACCGCCATCCTGGTCTTTCTCTCCATCGAGCTCATGCTGAATGCCGCCAACCTCTCCCTGGTGGGCTTCGCCCGGGCCTTTGGCCTGGAAGGCCAGGTGGCCGCCCTCATGGTCATCGCCATCGCCGCCGCCGAGGTGGCGGTGGGTCTGGGCCTCATCGTGGCCATCTTCCGCCACCGGGAGAGCACCGCGGTGGACGATCTCTCGGAGCTTAGGGGGTGAAGATGCTGCTGCTGACCATCCTCCTTCCCCTCTTGGGCTTTGCCCTTTTGGGGCTTTTCGGAAAACGGATGAGAGAACCCCTCCCCGGGGTCCTGGCCTCGGCCCTGGTCCTGGCCTCCTTCCTGGTGGGGGTGGGCCTTCTCCTTTCGGGCGGGGCCCGCTACGAGGTGGAATGGCTTCCCGGGATCCCCTTTAGCCTGCTTCTGGACAACCTCTCCGGCTTCATGCTCATCATCGTCACCGGGGTGGGCTTCCTCATCCACGTGTACGCCATCGGCTACATGGCCGGGGATCCGGGCTATAGCCGCTTCTTCGCCTATTTCAACCTCTTTATCGCCATGATGCTCACCCTGGTCCTGGCCGACAGCTACCCGGTGATGTTCATCGGCTGGGAGGGAGTGGGCCTGGCCAGCTTCCTCCTCATCGGCTTCTGGTACAAGAACGCCCAGTACGCGGACTCCGCCCGCAAGGCCTTCATCGTGAACCGGATCGGCGACCTGGGCTTCATGCTGGGCATGGCCATCCTGTGGGCCCTTTACGGCACCCTTTCCATCAGCGAGCTCAAAGAAGCCCTGGAAGGCCCCTTGAAGAACCCCAGCCTCCTGGCCCTGGCGGGCCTCCTCCTCTTCCTGGGGGCCGTGGGCAAAAGCGCCCAGGTGCCCCTCATGGTCTGGCTTCCCGACGCCATGGCCGGTCCCACCCCGGTTTCCGCCTTGATCCACGCGGCCACCATGGTGACCGCCGGGGTTTACCTCATCGCCCGTAGCTCCTTCCTCTACGCCAACCTTCCCGATGTTTCCTACACCATCGCCGTCATCGGCCTCATCACCGCCCTTTACGGGGCCCTTTCCGCCTTCGGCCAGAACGACATCAAAAGGATTGTGGCCTACTCCACCATCAGCCAGCTGGGCTACATGTTTCTGGCGGCAGGGGTGGGGGCCTACTGGGTGGCGCTTTTCCATGTCTTCACCCACGCCTTCTTCAAGGCCCTCCTCTTCTTGGCCTCGGGAAGCGTGATCCACGCCCTGGGCGGGGAGCAGGATGTGCGGAAGATGGGCGGCCTTTGGAAGCACCTGCCCCTAACCCGCTGGCACGGGCTCATCGGGGCCCTGGCCCTGGGGGGCCTGCCCCTGCTCTCCGGCTTCTGGTCCAAGGACGCCATCCTCACCGCCACCCTCACCTACCCCTTCGGCGGCCTGGGCTTCTACCTGGGGGCGCTCTTCGTGGCGGTCCTCACCGCCATGTACGCCATGCGCTGGTTTGTCCTGGTCTTCCTGGGCGAGGAGCGGGGCCACCACCATCACCCCCACGAGGCCCCTCCCGTTATGCTGTGGCCCAACCACCTCCTGGCCCTGGGCTCGGTGCTGGCGGGGTACCTGGCCCTGCCCTATCCCTTGCCCAACCTCCTCGAGCCCTTTTTGAAGCCCACCTTAGCGGAGGTGGAAGCCCACCACCTCTCCCTGGGAGCGGAGTGGGGCCTCATCGCCCTCTCGGGTGCGGTGGCCCTCCTTGGGCTCTGGCTGGGCTACACCTTCTTCCAGAGGAAGGCCTTCCCCGCCTGGTACCTCACCTTTGAGGCCTGGAGCCGGGAAAGCTTCTACGCCGATCGGGTGTACAACGCCCTCATCGTCAACCCCTTGAAGGCCTTAGCGGAAGCCCTCTTCTACGGGGATGGCAGCCTCCTTCGCGGCTACTTCGGCGTGGGCGGGACGGTGCGGAACCTGGGACAGGGTATCGCCCGCCTGCAGACCGGCTATCTAAGGGTCTACGCCCTGCTTTTCGTGCTGGGCGTTCTGGTGTTGCTGGGGGTGATGCGGTGGTAGTCCTGGCGATCCTCCTACCCATCCTCTTCGGCCTTCTCCTCCTCCTGGGCCTTCCCCGCGCCCTGGGAGTCCTGGGAGCGGGCCTGAGTTTTCTCTTGAACCTCTACCTCTTCCTCACCCACCCGGGCGGGGTGGCCCATGGGGTCCAGGCCCCCCTCCTTCCCGGGACCGGGGTCTACTGGGCCTTCGGTTTGGATGGCCTTTCCGCCTTCTTCTTCCTCACCATCGGCCTCACCGTCTTCCTGGGGGCCCTGGTGGCCAAGGTGGAGGGGCGGTTTTTGGGGCTTGCCCTTCTCATGTCCGGCCTCCTCCTGGGGCTTTTCGCCGCCCGGGACCTTCTGGTCTTCTACCTCTTCTTCGAAGCGGCCTTAATCCCAGCCCTCCTCATGCTCTTCTTCTGCGGGGGCGAGGGAAGGATCCGGGCCATCTACACCTTCCTCCTCTTCACCCTGGCGGGCTCCTTGCCCATGCTGGCCGCCATCCTGGCGGTGAAGGCGTTAGGGGGGAGCCCCACCTTCCTCCTCGAGGACCTCCTGGCCCATCCGGTTAAGGGAGGCGCCGCCCTTTGGATCTTTTTGGGCTTCGCCCTGGCCTTCGCCGTCAAGACCCCCTTGTTCCCCGTGCACGCCTGGCTCCCCCTCTTCCACCAGGAAAACCATCCCTCGGGGCTCGCCGACGCCCTGGGCACCCTTTACAAGGTGGGGGTCTTCGCCTTCTTCCGCTTCGCCATTCCCCTCGCCCCCGAGGGGTTTGCGGAGCTTCAGGGGCTTCTCCTCTTCCTGGCGGCCCTCTCCGCCCTCTACGGGGCCTGGGTGGCCTTCTCCGCCAAGGACTTCAAAACCCTCCTGGCCTACGCCGGGGTTTCCCACATGGGGGTGGCCGCCTTGGGCGTCTTCTCCGGTACCCCGGAAGGCGCCTTGGGGGGACTATATCTCCTAGCGGCCAGCGGGGTGTACACGGGAGGGCTCTTCCTCCTGGCGGGGCGGCTTTACGAGCGCCTTCACACCCTGGAGATCGGCCGCTTCCGGGGCCTGGCCGAAAGCGCCCCCGGCTTAAGCGCCCTGGCCCTCTTCCTCTTCCTGGCCATGGTGGGGCTTCCCGGGCTTTCCGGCTTCCCCGGGGAGCTTATGACCCTCCTGGGCGCCTACAAGGCCAGCCCCTGGCTCACCGCCATCGCCTTCCTCTCGGTGATCGCCGGAGCCGCCTACGCCCTCACCGCCTTCCAGAAGGTCTTCTGGGAGGAAGGCCAAAGGGGAGCGGAGGACCTCAAGGGGGCGGAATGGCCTTTCGCCTTCCTGGCAGTGGCCGCTTTGGTCCTCATGGGGGTCTTCCCCGGGTTCTTCGTAAAGGGCCTTGAGCCCCTGGCGGAGGCCTTCGCCAAGATCCTTGGAGGTGGCGCATGACCCTTCTGGTGCTGAGCTCCTTTGCCGTAGCCCTCACCCTTTTGGGCTTCTTCGTTTCCGTGCCCCTTTTCAAGCGCCTCACCATCCTGGGGCTCTCCTTGGCCCTGCTCTCCCTCCTCTTCACCTGGGGGAAGCCCTTCGCCTTTGGGCCGTACCAGGTGGACGGCATCTCCCAGGTCTTCACCCTGCTCGCCCTTCTGGGAGCCCTCTGGACCGTGGGGCTGGTGCGCACCCGGCGGTTTGAGTTCTACCTCCTGGTCCTCTACGCCGCCCTGGGCATGCACCTTCTCGCCTCTACCAAAAACCTCATCCTGATGCTGGTGGCCCTCGAGGCCCTCTCCCTGCCCCTTTACGCCCTGGCCACCTGGCGGCGGGGAGAAGGCCTGGAAGCCGCCTTGAAGTACTTCCTTCTGGGAGCCCTGGCGGCCGCCTTCTTCCTCTACGGCACCGCCCTTCACTACGGAGCCACGGGAAGCCTCCTGGCGGGAACCCCTGGGGAAGGCCCCCTTTACGCCCTGGCCCTGGGCCTCCTCCTGGTGGGGCTTGGCTTCAAGGTGGCCCTGGCTCCCTTCCACTTCTGGACCCCGGATGTCTACCAGGGTAGCCCCACCCCGGTGGTGCTCTTCATGGCCACGGGAGTGAAGGCAGCGGCCTTCGCCGCCCTCCTCCGGGTGGTGGGACCGGGTGCCCTGGATGCCCTGGCCCTCCTCATCGCCCTCTCCGTCCTCCTAGGGAACCTGGCCGCCCTGGGCCAGAAGGAGGCCAAGCGGCTTCTCGCCTATAGCTCCATCGCCCATGCGGGGTACATGGCCTTGGCCCTTTACACGGGGAACCTGCAGGCCCTGGGCTTCTACCTCCTCACCTACGTGCTGGCCACAGGTCTAGCCTTTGCCGTGCTCTCGGAGATCTCCCCCGACCGCGTGCCCCTGGAGAGGGTAAAGGGCCTCTTCCACCAGGACCCCCTCCTGGGCCTTGGCCTCTTCGTCTCCTCCCTCTCCCTCCTGGGCCTGCCCCCGCTGGCGGGCTTTTGGGGCAAGTACCTGGTCTTCAGCGAGGCCGCCAAGGCGGGGGCCTGGGGGCTTCTGGTCCTGGCCCTGGTGACGAGCGCCGTAAGCGCCTACTACTACCTGGCCCTGGGCTTGGCCGTGTTCCAGAAAGGGGCAGCCGAGGCCCATCCCCGTCCCTTGGCCCGGAGCGTGGCCCTGGGGGTGGCCCTTCTCCTCATCCTGCTGGGCCTTATCCCCGGGGCGGTTCTCCCCGCCCTGGCCGCGGGCTAAGCCCGGGGCCTTCTTTCGGGCCCTGGGGTACGGAAGGTATCCCGGGGCCCGGGTTTTTTTCCCACTTCAGGTTTACACTCTAAGCATGGAGGACCCCCTGGCCCACCTGCCGCGGGAGCTTCTGCACAAGGATCCCCTGGGCTACGTGGCCCGGGGGGCCCAGGCCTTGCCCAAGGACCTCCGGGGAGCCTGGCTCCTAGGGGTGGTGAGCGGCTTCCTCTGGCCGGAAGCCCCTGCGCCCAAGGATCTTTCCGCCTTCTTCCGCCGGAGCGAGGGAGCCTGGCGGGAGGCGGAGGAGTACTTCCTGGAAACGGGGCTGGACTTTCCCGTGCTGGTGAGCCAGTGGGCCAGGGAGGCCCTGGACCCCCTTCTTCACCGCAAAAAGGAACCTCCCTGGGAAAGCCTCGCCCTGGCCTTCCACGGAGGGCAGAAGCTGGGACGGTACCTGCGGAGCCAGGCTAGGGGTTAACCACCATCCGCACCACCCGCCACCTTAACCCCTGGCGCTCCATCACCAAACCGGTTTGCGGGTCATCCCGGTGGTGGACAAAGACCCGTGAAAGCCCCTGCCGTTTGAGCCGCCACTGGCGCACCTCTTCCAGACTGGCCTCCCCGGGGTCTTTCCCCGTGCCCAAGCTGGCAAGACCCTCAGGCGTAAGCAGGGCATCCACCAAGGCCTGGATCAGGCTCCCGGCGAAGAGCAACCCCAAAGCCGCAAAAGGATTGTCCTGGGCCTTTTCCAGCTCCTTGGCCATGGCGGCATTGAGGTCCGCCTCGAGGTTTTCCCTAACCCGGGGAAAGTCCACGTACCGCTCCAGTGCTGCCGCATCCTGGCGCTCGATGGCTGCCTGGAGCCCTCGCAGGGCAAAGTAAGGCGAGAGAACCAGGTAGCCTCCCAAAACCAGGAATAGGAGAAGGATCCCCACCCACCAGCGAGCCTTCATGGGGATACTCTAGCCAGCACAAACCTTGGTGTCAATCCTTAAAGCAGGACTTTACCCACATCTCCGTTTCG